>DATEMI010000407.1:0-11429 GCA_035275665.1 Terriglobales bacterium
CGCCTATGTTGCGCGAAGGACCTCCCGGAATGCTTCAACCTGAAAATGCACTCGCGAGGCTCTTCGGCCCATGACGCCGAAGATTGGGGGAAGAGCCATGCTGACAGCAAACAAGTATTGATACATCGGGAGATCCTTCGCGCAAAAGATGCGTTTCAGGATGACAGAGCTTGGGTTCCAGCCCAATCTTCCATGCGTAATGAATCAATCCAGGTGAGTCGCCTAGACCTTGCGTCCCGTCTTGCGATCGTCGGCGATGACGCCGTCGCGGATATAGATCACCCGATGCGCGTACTCGGCGATGTCGTGTTCGTGCGTAACCAGCACAATCGTATTGCCCTGCGAGTGCAGGTGGTCGAAGAGAGCCATGATCTCGTTTCCAGTTTGGGAATCGAGGTTACCCGTGGGCTCGTCGGCGAGGATGATCGAAGGATCGTTTACCAGCGCGCGTGCGATCGCGACCCTCTGGCGCTGCCCGCCGGAGAGCTCGTTCGGCTTATGCATCATGCGCGATTCGAGATCGACTTTGCGTAGTGATTCTTTAGCGCGGCGAATGCGTTCTTCGGATGGTGTTCCGTTGTAGATCAGCGGCAGCTCGACGTTGTGCAGCGCCGTCGCTCGGGCGAGCAGGTTGAAGGTCTGGAAGACGAAGCCGATTTCTTTATTTCGAATTCGCGCAAGTTCGTCATCATCCAGCTCGCTGACGAGATGCCCATTCAGCCAGTAATTGCCCTTGCTGGGCGAATCGAGACAGCCGATCAGGTTCATCAGCGTTGATTTCCCGGAACCGGAAGGACCCATGATGGCGACGTATTCGTTGCGCTTGATGTCGATGTTGACCCCACGCAGCGCGTGGACCTGCTGTTCGGAACCCATGTCGTAGGTCTTCCACAGGTCCTCGACCTTGATGATCGTCGAGGTTGCAGGCCGAGTGCTAATCGGTTCCATCGTCGTCAGTTCTGCCATTTGCGTCGCCATTCCGGTCTCCTGCATATCACTTACGGGGAGACCAAAAACACGGTTCCCCAATATTGGACGAAAACACCCCTATCAGGCTATAGACGTTTCAAATTGGGGACAGTTACTAAGAGTTGTCGTCCTTCTTGGCAATGCTGTTATCCACTTTGACCTTGGCGCCGATTTTCAACGTGCGCAAGATCTTGTAGCTGCCGGTCACGATCTCCTGACCGTCACCGAGGCCCTTCGTGACCTCAACATCGGTCGCGCCCTGGATTCCCGTTTCGACTGGCTTGAAATCGACTTTTTTCGTGTTCTTATCGACTACGAACACGCCCTGAACTTCCTTCTTGCTCTTTGCGTCCTGAGCTGGTGCTTGTCCGGTCTGCGCCACCGTTGTCTTCTTCTTATCGAGAGCTGCACGCTGAGCGTCCAGTTCGCCCTGGGTACGGACCGTCAAGGCCTGAATCGGGATTGCCATTACGTTGTTCTTGCTTGCTGTCGTGATTTTTGCCGTCGTCGAAAAGCCAGGACGCAGATTCGCAGGCGGGTTATCAACCGTGACGACCACCTTGAAGTCCTTCGCTTCCTGCGTGCCCGCGGTCGTCTGCGAAGTGGCCACGCCAGATGATCGCACCAGCGCCTGGTCCCCGATCTCGGTAACATGGCCTTTGAACGTCTCATCCGGCATGGCATCGATGGTCACATCGGCAGGCTGACCTAACTTGACGTTCACGATGTCGGTTTCGTCCACCCGCACTTCGGCGGTGACAACCGACATATCGGCAAGCGTCATCAGCGTGCTGCCGGGTGAGTTCTGAATACCGACGACGACGGTTTCGCCTTCGCGCACAGGAAGGTTCGTCACTATTCCATCGAACGGAGCAATGTACTCGGTCTTGCCAAGAATATCTGTGAGCTTGTGAAGAGTGGCGTTCGCCTGCGTGACGCGGCCGGAACTGGAAGCTTTTTGGGCCTTCATCTGAGCGAGCTTCGCTTCTGACTCTTTCAAAGTTGCTGCAGCAACGTCGTACGCAGCCTTCTTAGCGTCGAAATCAGACTTTGCGATGAGCTGGCTTTGATAAAGCTGCTTCGCACGGTTGAAATCGAGGGTTTTCTGTTCGAGGTCGGCCTTGTCGCGTGCGATGTCGGCGACCCCGGTTTCGATGGCAGCGTTGGAGGCATCCAGATCCATCTGCGCGGTCTCAATGCTGGCGCGCTGGGCGTTTACGTCGGCCGCACTCTGCACGTTTTCGAGCTGAGCCAGCTTCTGGCCCTTCTTAACCGTGTCGCCTTCCTTCACATACAGCTTGGTAATCTTGCCGAAGCCTTGGGCGCCGATGTTGACGTACGTCTTGGCCTTCACCTCACCCGAGCCGGTCACCACGCTGGAGAGGTCCTCATGCGTGACTTTGGACGTTGTCACGCTAGGCACATTGCTCTGACTGCTGCGGACACTCAGGGCCATCAGGCCCGCAAGCACCAGCACCGCGACAACGGCAATGACGATTTTCTTAGTGTTGCTGCGAGGCTTGTGCTCCGGAGCAGGGCTGTAGGTTGAGCCCACCGTGGAGCGGGTGTCGGTTACAGGTAGGTCAATGGTGCGCGTTTCGGCCATGCATCCTCCAGGCACTGTTACGCCAACTTAGGAAGAAAAGTTTCTTGTCCCGCAATCGTTCCCAAACCCATACACGCAAGCGATCTGCGGCCGCTTCGTCCGAATCTTCCATTGTGGTACCAACGAGCGCCGATTTCGACTCCAGGGCTTCGCCGAAGCCGAAACCCGCGCGGGGGGCGCGTCGGTCCCAGAAGGGATCCTTCGGCTGCAACAGGCGAGAGGGAACTCAACTTGCCGGGAACCCTCATTATAGCGTGAGTTATACCAGATTTCGCGGGCAAACTTGCGTGCGGAGACCCCTTGCATTTCGTACCAATTAACGCAACTTTGCTTGCTCCGGCTCAGAGAAGTGCCTAAAATAATGGTGCTCATCGTGTGTTCCTCAGGAGTATTTCGTACCATGTCTTCCTCACTTCTTCGTCGCCTCACGTCCGCTTTTCTGTTTTCAATCCTGATGGTGGTTCCGGTGCTGATGACGGCGCAGACATCTGCCGATGTCTCCAGCGACAAATCCTCGGCCACACCGAAGACTGACACCAAGGCCAGTTCCCAGGATTCCAGTTCGCCCGACGTTGACAAGCGCAATCGCCAGCTCACCGATAAGGAGAAGAAGGAGCGCGAGAAGGCATTCAAGCACGAAGTGAGTGCTGTCTATAAAAAGTGGCTGGACGAAGACGTTCGTTACATCATCACCGACGAAGAGCGGGCTGCGTTCAAGCAACTATCGAACGATGAAGAGCGCGACAACTTCATCGAGGCCTTCTGGGCTCGCCGCGATCCTACGCCTGACACTGTCGAGAACGAATTCAAAGAAGAGCACTATGCCCGCATAGCCTATGCGAACGAGCACTTCGCCGCCGGCATTCCGGGATGGAAGACCGATCGCGGCCGCATTTACATCATGTACGGCAAGCCCGACGAGATCGATTCGCATCCGAGCGGCGGCTCTTATGAGCGTCCAACGGAAGAAGGCGGCGGTGAGACCTCGACCTATCCATTTGAAGATTGGCGGTATCGCTATCTCGAAGGTATCGGACAGGAAGTCATTATCGAATTCGTCGATACCTGCATGTGCGGTGATTACCACATGACCATCGACCGCTCCGAAAAAGACGCCCTCAAGTACGTTCCCGGAGCGGGACTCACGCTTTACGAGCAGATGGGCCTCGCCAATAAGGCCGATCGCTTTACCGGCGGCCTGGAGCAGCTGGGCGCCGGTCCATTCAACCAGGATCTTCAGAGCAAGCAGTTCGATCGTCTCGAACAGTTCGCGAAGCTGAATCGTCCGCCGGCGGTGAAGTTCAAAGATCTGGAAGAGGTAGTCACTTCGAAGGTTCGCTACAACCTGCTTCCGTTCGATGTACGCGCTGACTTCGTGCGCGTGACCAGCGACACCGTGCTGGTTCCGATCATGCTGCAGGTGAAGAAGAAGAACGTCACCTATGTGAATAAGGACGGAATCGAGCGCGGCACACTGAACGTCTTCGGCCGTGTCACAACTCTCACTGGCCGCATCGCGCAAACGTTTGAAGAGACCATTCAGGACGATCAGCCGCCAGAGCTGTTGCCGAAGGTCCTTGAGAGCTCCGATGTGTACTCGAAAGCAATTCCGCTGCGTCCTGGTCGTTATCGCTTCGACATCGTTGTGAAGGATGTGAACGGCGATCGCATGGGTACGTGGTCGCGCGGTTTGATTGTTCCCGACATGAGCGACGACAAGGGTCTTACTTCGTCAACCCTCATCCTTGCTGACGTAATGGAAAAGGTTCCGTCGAAGCAGGTTGGAACGGGAGAGTTCGTGCTCGGTTCCACCAAGGTTCGCCCGCGGATGAATGGCTCCGATGGTACGCCCGCTAAGTTCAAGCGGGATCAGAAGCTCAATTTCTGGATGCAGGTCTATAATCTCGGCATCAACGATCAGAGCAAGAAATCTTCTGCGCAGTTTGAGTACGACATCGTCAATACGATGACTAAGCAGCCTGTGCTGCACGCCGTGGAAACAACCGATCAGATTGGCAATACCGGCGATCAGGTGACACTTGAAAAGAGCATGTCCCTGGCGAGTCTCGAACCGGGAACGTACGAGCTGACGGTTAAAGTGAACGACAATATCTCCAAGCAGTCGATTGCCCCCACTGCAAAGTTCCTCGTCCAGTAGGAACTCGAAGTCCGGGGCTGCCGGACGGCAATCGGCAGAGAAGCTCTCTCGCGTCCGTTTGGGCGCCGGAGAACTTCGATCAGGGGTGGAAGGATGGCAAACCGGCTTCCGTGGTTGGTTGTGCTGTTGAGCGCAGCGCTACCGGTGTGCGCTGCCGGCCCGGGCTCCATTTCCGGCACTGTGAAGAGTGCCGAAGGAATTCCCCAAATGGGAGCGCTGGTTGAGATCTTTACCGCCGGTGCTTTGCAGCCATCGGTTGTTTTTACCAGCCAGGCCGGCACGTATCAGGCTGCGAATCTGTCCCCGGGAAATTATCGCGTAAAGGTCACCGCCGCGTCGTTCCTGCCTTCTCTGGTTGAAAACGTGATCGTCCGTTCCGGCGGTCGCGCCGTGATTAATGTCACGCTCAACACTCTCGCCCAAGCGATTCGACTGATTCCCCCGCGACAAACATCTCCGCTCGATCAGGACGACTGGAAATGGATTCTGCGATCGGCGGCCCAGCGTCCAATTCTGCGCTTTGACGATCAACAGGGATTCGTTCTCGCCAGCTCAGCCACTGAAACCCACAATGTGCATGCAGTTACAGGCCGGGTGGCGTTCGTGGCGGGCTCGCAGGCCGATGGCTTCGGCAGCGCTCCTGACTACGGCACCAGCTTCAACGTGCAGCAGCCGCTTTTTGCGTCCGACAGCATATCGTTCACCGGCCGCGTGGGCGATGGCAACGGCCAACCGGCAGGCGTAATCCGCACCACCTACAAGCACCAGTTCGCGAACGGCGACACACCTACGGTTGCTGTCACATTGCGCCGAACGGCGCCTTCAGGAACGGCCATTACGAATGCCTTGAACTCGGTTGCTTTCACGTTCTCGAACACGACGCGAGTGGCTGATTTAGTTGACCTCAGCTACGGCAGCGAAGTGCAGGACGTTCAGTTCATTCGGCATATTAGCGGTGTGCGTCCCTTTGCAACCGCAGGGATACATCTCGGCAAAGACACGCTGGTTGAATACCGCTACGCGACGGCTGAGCCTTCCAGCCCGTTCGATCGCGCGCTCGACAACGGCGACGGCTCTGCTGTTCCGGTTCCCAGAATTTCCGTTGTGGCCTTTGCTCCCGCTCTGGAGCGCGATCGCCACCAGGAAGTGGCAGTCTCGCGCAAACACGGCGACACGAAGTTTCAGGCAGCCGTTTTCTTCGACCGCGTTTCTAATGTCGCGCTAACAGGCTCGGGCGATGTTTCCTCGATTGCCTCGGATGTAATTCCGGATGTCTCGTCAGACACCTTCACTTTGAACGGTGGCAATCTCGAGACGCACGGCGTCCGCGTAGTCGCCGAGCACAGTTTCTCTCCTGAGCTGACTGCACTACTCGATTACGCTTACGGCGGCACGATCGCAGCTCCTGACGCTGCCGTGAACGGCTCGTGGGACGACCTTCGCCATGAGCTGCGCGTTCAGGACGCACACGCCGTTACGGCGAAGCTGAATGGAACGGTTCCCGATATGGGAACACACTGGTCGGCGTCATACAAGTGGACCAGCACCAATGCTGTCACTCCAGTGGATCTGTTCAATGCCTCGCCCGGCCAGGCAGATCCGTTCTTCAGCATCGTCATCCGCCAGCCGCTTCCCGGAGGCACATTCTTCCCCGGGCACATCGAGGCGCTTCTTGACGTACGTAATCTGCTTGCCCAAGGCTATCGCCCGTTCCTAAGCCCCGATGGACGCACGCTCTACCTGGTGCAATCCGCCAGAGCCCTGCGTGGCGGGCTGGCGTTCACCTTTTAAACAGAACCGCCGGCGGTAGCCGCTGGGGCAGCCGCGTCTCTTGCGGCTGCGCTCTTCCACCCCGCCTGCAGTATCGCAGCGCTCGGAGTTCGCCATCCGGCGACCTCCGTCCCACCGCTTACCGCCGCCGGCCGTTCCGTTCCAACAAACCTGGCACCAACATCCAACCTCCGGCTGAGTAGCTGAATCCCAAGCTGCTGAATCCAGAGCGGCACGTTTTCTTTGGGTTCTCAGGTCAAGGTTCTTGGGAAATCGGCTCATGTTTCGGCCCTCAGTTTTTCTCCTCTGGTTCGCTGCCCTCGTCGCTCCAGTCTCGGTTCTCGCTCAAGCATCTCCCTCGGACTTCAGCTTTGTTCTCCTGCCCGACACGCAAAACGAAGCTCAGTACTTTCCCGATGTCTTGTCCAGCCAGACGCAGTGGATTGCGAACAACCGCACTCAATTGAATGTTCAGGCGGTGCTCGGGCTGGGAGATATCGTGAACAACGGTACGGATCCTGCGCAGCAGGCCAATGCCGATGCTGCGATCCGGCAGCTCGACGACGCCGGCATTCCCTATTTCCTCGCGATTGGGAATCACGATTACGACGGCGGAGAAGACGATGGCGTTGTGGCACGTGCAGTCACCGGATTTAACCAGTGGTTTGGACCGTCAAGATATGCCGGTAAGAGCTACTACAAGGGAAACTTCCCTTCAGGAAGCAATGAAAACTTCTATGGTGTGCTGACGATCAACGGGAAGCAGTACTTGATTCTCGTGCTCGAATACATCCCGCGCACCACGTCTTTGGATTGGGCCGCTTCCATTGTGCAGGCAAATCCTGACAAGGAAGTCATTGTCGTTACCCACAGCTTCCTTTTTGTAGACGGCACCACAGCCGATCGTTGCGACACCCAAGATAAGCCTCGCAAAGACAACGATGGGGAGCAGATGTGGGAAAGCTTCGTCAGAAAATATCCCAACATCATCATGGTCGTGAATGGACACCTTACAAACGGCGAGGCGGCGCGGCGTGCCGATCTGGGAATTAACGGGAACCTCATCAATTCGATGTTCTCGAACTACCAGACGGACGCGAATGGCGGCGACGGATGGCTGCGTATCGTCACCGTTCATCCGAGCTCGAACACCATCAGCGTGCAGACGTATTCGCCGTTTCTCAACGCTTACAGGACCGATTCCGATAATCAGTTCACCGTGAACTACCACAATCCCGGGTTCCAGACTGGATTCGGGAGGATTACAGGCAGGGTGACCGGCTCTGGGTGCCAGGTCATAAGCGGAGCTACGGTCAGTGCCGGTGGAGTCTCGGCGACTACCGACGCTGAGGGACGTTTTCGGCTGAAGGTTCCTCCGGGTACATATCAGGTAAGCGTGTCGGCTCCGGACTGGCAAAACGGCACGCGCAGCGTAAAGGTAAATGACAATTACTCGAGCGATATCAATTTCTATCTGACCAGTCCTCCGCCTTGTCCGCTGCAGGCCACCGGCAGATCGATGACCTGGTGCGCCCCGACAACAGGAGCGACAGTCGATTCGCCTGTGCATCTGGTGGCAGCCACGAGCGAACCCGTGCTGCGCATTGGGTTGTGGGAAGGCGGAAACAAATTGCTCGAAGTTCCAGGCAATGTGGTTGATACCAATCTGGCACTGGGAAGCGGTCATCACGATGTGATCGCCGTCGGAGTGGAAGTAGATACGAGCCAGTTCAGCAATGATGTGAGCTTCGACGTAAGCTCGGCTGCTCCCCCACCGCCGCCTCCACCGCCCCCGCCGAGCGACTTTGGACTGACTGTCTCACCTGCTGCGCAAACTGTGAAGCGCGGAGGGTCGGCGACCTACAACGTTAGTATTGCGGCAGAAAACGGAGCATTCGATAACGCGATAGCTCTCGCCTGCTCAGGGCTGCCCAGCGGAATGACCTGCAGTTTTTCTCCGGCAACCGTGACTCCCGGAACGGGCGCGGTGAGCGCGACTCTCACGCTCTCAACGTCGAACACCGTGGCCTGGTCGATCGCGACTTCCTCCCCGTTTTCCGGCTCGTTTGCCGTTGTTTGCGTGCTCGTGCTTCCACTCGCCGGAGTTGTCTCTTTCCGCACTAAACGCAAGGGTATTCACAAGTTAGGCGCTCTCTGTGCAGTCCTCGCGCTTGGGCTGATGCTGCAAAGCTGCGGAGGAGGATCTACATCGCCGCAGCCATCGTCTCAGTCGACATCGTCTTCGTCTGGGAATGGCGGAGGAGGCACGCCACAATCTTCCACATCAACGGTCACGATTCTTGCCACTTCGGGCTCGGCCTCGCACTCTGCGACGGTCACGCTTACGGTTCAGCAATAGATCGAGGAAAGAGAAGTTTAGTGGTGAATTCGTCCCTTAATCAGTTACCTACGCCAGCAACTCAGCCCAGAGCTGCTGCTTCTAAAAATTCCCTATCGGGCTGCTTCGAGGGGGGTCTCGATTGATGACACTTAAGACTGTTTCGGCGTTAAGTCTCGTATCGATATTGGCGGTAGGCTGCGGAGGCGGCGGCCCGGGGACGAACCAGTCGGCTCCTGCGGTAAAGAACAGCCAGCCGACTCCGACGATTACGTTGACCGCCACACCTCAAAGTGTCAATCAGGGATTGAGCGCTACACTCGCGTGGTCTGCAACGAATGCCACCTCGGTCAGCATCGACAATGGCATCGGAACTGTCGGTCTGAGCGACTCGCGTCAGATCACTCCAACGAATAACACTACTTACACAGCAACCGCAACGGGAGCAGGAGGGACAGCATCTGCCTCAGTAGCAGTTACTGTCATTCCAAAGCCAACCGTTTCCGTTCAGATCACTCCGTCAACGGTTAAGGCCGGAAATACCGCGACAATAACCTGGACTTCTTCGAATGCAACCTCCGTCACCTTGGATAATGGAATCGGTGCGGTAGCGGCCAGTGGCTCACGCACGATCACGCCTTCCAACACAGCAACCTACACGGCAACAGCTGCTGGTGCTGCGGGAATGGTTACGGCAGCCGCGACGATCACTGTAGTATTCCCGCCAACCATTTCCTTTGCCGCGAGCCCGTCCAGCATTACCCAGGGTGCCAGTACGACTTTGAGCTGGACATCCACCAATGCGGACAGCGTGAGTATCGACAATAATATCGGCGCGGAGCCGCCCAATGGATCTGTGGTCGTATCACCAACGAGTCCGACTGCATACACCGCAACCGCCACCGGACCGGGTGGAACCATCAGTTCGACTTTCAAAGTGGATGTGAGCAATCCGCCGCTGCCCACTGTCAGTCTGAGCGTGACGCCAACTACGATCAGCGCCGGCCAAATCGCAACTCTTTCCTGGACCTCGACAAATGGAGTTTCGGCAGCGATTGACACCGGCGTGGGCAACGTCGCCCTAAATGGGAATTTTCAAGTATCGCCGGGAAGCACCAAGACTTTTACTATTACCGTGCAAGGTGGCGGCGGGAGCGCGACTGCCAGCACGACAGTCACAGTTGGCACGCCGATTACTACGGCATCTCCAATCAAGCACGTAGTTGTCGTGTTGCTGCAAAACAACTCTTTCGATCACCTGTTCGGAACGTATCCGGCAGCCAACGGAAATACCGTCGAAGGGCTTAGTCCGACTGTGCCTGGATATACTCAAACCGATGCTGCGGGAACTTCTGTTACCCCGCACTTACTCGCCGATGATGCTCCGCCCAACTTGCCCGAGGGCGACGTTGCTTATCGACAGGTGCTGACGCCGGGAATGGATAAGTTCGCCTTCTATAACGGCGACGTCGCGATGGGTTACTACGACAGCACTACGCCCGGCATGGCCACTCTATGGCAATTCGCTCAACAGTTCGCCTTGGCGGATCACTATTTTGGATCGGTGGTGGGAGAGGCTCCCACCAACCAGTTGTACATGGTCGCCGCAGCAGACCTTGACCGGACCTTTGACGTTCAGCCTGCGTATGGCCCGTGTCAGATAGCCGAACCAGACGCAGTGCCCTACACATTCCCGAATGTGGCGGACCAACTCTCGACAGCCGGATTCGGCTGGGGAGTCTTCGAGCAGAGCCTGGGAAATTGTTCGCTCTTCATGGGTATTCATGATCCGTTCCAGTTCTTCACATCCACACACGATTCTCCGAATGTCCAGGACTATTCCAACTTCGCTGCCGAGGTTCAAAACGATATCCTGCCGGCGTTCTCGCTGATCATTCCCGATTCGAAACACGATATGCATCCCGGCAGCGCTCCCATCACGAATGCGATCACTTTCGTCCAAACGCTGGTGCAGCAGGTGCAGGCCTCGCCGGTGTGGAACAGCACGGCAATCATCGTGACCTTCGACACCGGGGGAGGCTGGTACGACCATGTGTATCCGCCGACAGTTGATGCCCAGGGCCTCGCCTTCCGCGTGCCGACGCTCGTAATCTCTCCTTACGCGAAGAAAGACTACGTCTCGCACGTGGTGATGGATCACGTTTCGATATTGAAACTGATCCAGTGGAACTGGACGTTGCCCAGCCTGAACACGCGCAACGCTCAATCGGGCGATATGTTCGATATGTTCAGCTTCACCGCGCCGACGCCATAGACCGAGGTAGTGGGAGGGCGCAACCTCACAGCCGCCCTCCGACGCTGGAGGCCGGACGTGTCGTTGGGGCGCCCGACAGCTCGGAAAACATGCTGTGGAAATTGGTTGTGCCAGGGCACGACTTCAAATCCTCCGGTAAGCACCCTTTTTGAGTCCGGCTCTCGCCATTGCACCGGTTCCATTTTGGAACTGCATCTAGGCGCGCCAAGTTCTGTCGTGCGCTATCGATGGAGAGTCGACGGCGTCTCCTCTCGCGCAAAAGTGGTCCGAAATTCCCATTGACAATTTGGCAATCTGCGATAGCATCGGCTTT
>DATEMI010000408.1:0-8557 GCA_035275665.1 Terriglobales bacterium
CCGGATTCTCCATCCAGAAGCGGAACAACTCTGAAATCACGTTCTCCAGTCGCTCGCGGTCGTCGCTAAGGATCGCGCTGCCATACAAGTGTTCGTGCAGAAACTCTTTGGTTGCACGCCGTTCAGCATCGGCTTCGGGGCTCAATCGCAGCAGTCGTTCCGGATATTGCCGTGCGTCGCTCGCGCGATGGATGCGAGCGACACGAACGCGATGGCCGCTGGCGTGGATCAGGTCTGTAACCATGTGGTCCAGAATGCGCCGCAGGCATGCGCTGAATTTCAATTTGGGAATGGCGTCTGGATAGCTGTTATTGACTTCTTCCCATGTGCGCTCAAATTCAGGCAAACGTTCGCGAATCAGCTCGATCGAAAGAATTCCCGACTCGACCCCATCGTCGAGATCGGCGATGTTGTATGCAAGCTCATCGGCAAGATCGATTACCTGGGCCTCCAGCGGAGGCCGCTGATCGAGCAAATACTCTGCCAACTCAGGAAATTCACTGGCTTCCCAATCGCGTGAATGCTTGATGATCCCTTCACGCACCTCAAAAGTCAGATTGAGTCCCCGAAATTCGGGGTAGCGCAGTTCAAAGTATTCCACGATGCGCAGCGCGTGAAGATTGTGATCAAAGATATCGTCATAGCGGCGCATCTCGCAGTCGAGTGCCTTCTCACCAGCGTGACCGAAGGGAGGATGCCCGATGTCGTGGACAAGCGCGAGCGTTTCGGTTAGGTCGGAATTCAGTCCCAGAGCCGACGCCACTGTACGGGCAATCTGCGCAACTTCAATCGTGTGCGTCAGCCGATTGCGAAAGTGGTCAGACTCGCGGTTGGTGAAAACCTGTGTTTTGCTCTCCAGTCGGCGAAAGGCGCGGGAATGAATCACGCGATCGCGGTCACGCTGGAACGCCGAGCGGTAGGGATGGGGTTTTTCCGGGTAGCGCCGCCCTAGCGACTCTTCAGAACGCAACGCATACGGTGCGTACATGGAGTGAGGATAAACCAGCCTGTGGACGGGGTGGACTTTGTGGACTAAGGAGTGGACGAAGGAGTGGACGAAGGAGTGGACGATAAATCGTCGCTCGACAGCGCCACTTTTCCCGACTCAGCTCACCTCCACTCACTCGATCCACTTCGTCCACTGAGTCCACCTCGTCCACTGAGTCCACCTCGTCCACACCGTCCGCCGCTCGTTGCTGTACAGTGCCGCACACTCCCTTTCGGCCTTGTGCCGGAGTAAACTGCGCGTAGATGAAACGCGCAACATTCACTGTCAGCGCCATTGGCGTTGCCATTTTGCTCTCTCTTGGTTTGCGGGAAGCTCTGCAGGTCGCGCCTACCGAAGCGACGATGGGCAACATTCAACGGATCTTCTACTACCACGTGGCTTCATTTACAGCGGCGTTCGCAATGTTCGCATTGAACTTGCTAGCCTCAGTCTTTTATCTTGTGCGGCGACATACTCCTTCGGCAATGGCTGCGGACGCCGTCGCCGTATCTGCTGCGGAAATTGGCGTGATCTTCTGCTCCGTAGGCTTGATGTTAGGAATGCTGTGGGCGAAGCCCGTTTGGGGAATTTGGTGGACTTGGGACGCGCGCCTGACGAGCACGTTTGTCCTCTGGCTAATCTACCTGAGCTATCTCATGCTGCGCCGGATGTCCACTGCCGGACAGGCGCCCACACTCGCCGCAGTGTTGGCTATCTTCGGATTCGTCGATGTGCCGATTGTTTATATGTCGATTCGCTGGTGGCGCACACAGCATCCGCAGCCCGTGATCTTTGGTGAACAGGGCTCGTCAGGCCTCGATCCGAGTATGGTTCCAGCATTGCTCATCAACCTGGCGGCCTTTCTCTGCTACGGTGCACTGGTGTTCTGGGTGCGATACAAGCTGGAGCGCGCGCGTCAGGAATTACACGAAGCGCAAGCGCTTCACGCGATTCAACTCGCGCGAGCGGAGGCCAGATAAATGGATACGGTTCGCAGCCTGCAGCACCTACACGCGGCTTATATTCTCACCTGGTGTATCCATCTTGGGTACATCCTTTTCTTAGTTCGTGGTTTCGTGCAGGTGAAGCGAGAAGTAGAAGAACTTAAGAAGTCCTGATTTTGCAGAGCGAAGACATTCGCACCCAGCTCACACACAATGTATCTGCGCGACTCGTGTGCGAAGGATTCAGCCGGAAGAGCCCCGCCTTTAAGCCGCCTGATCAGGCTTACGCTTCGGTTCTTCAACTTCTTCGGGCGCCTCGCCCCAACCGACTGAGGCATTCGGGTTCAGCTTGGTTCCAGGATCAGGCGCTCCCGGAGGCGTGGTACCGGCGTGAGGTTCTCCGTCTGGATGTAGGTCGTCTGTCGGCAATCCGTATGGAGTTTCAGGTACGACTCCGTCCTGCTGCATGCGATTGAGCTCGGATTTTCTCTCGTGCGCCATGTTGATCTCCCTCGATGAGCAGATGGATAAGTGCGGACATAGGTTGTAAACGGAGAAGCTAGTCGGATTTCAAGGCTCGTTTGACTTCGGTAACCTCTGCGCCGAGACTTCCTTTTGCCAGTCGGATGCTCAACGCGTCGCCAACATTTAGCTTCTCAGAATCGGAAATAGGTATTCCGGCAGAGTCGAACACCACCGCATAACCTCTTTCGAGAATCTTAAGCGGAGAGAGTGCGTGGAGTCGCGCAGAGGCCTGTTCCAAGCGCGCGCGATGTGCGAAAAGCCCTGCTCCGATAGCCCGGGGCAGGTGCGATGCGAGCCGGTGCAAATCCTTCTGCATGCTCTGAAATTGGCGCCGCAAGTCGTGGTGGCGCACGCGAACGGTGGCGAGTTCCAATCGCCGTCGATACTTCTGCAGCGACTCACGCTGGGAAGCCGCCAGCCTGGCAGAAAGGTCGTCGAGGCTCTGTTCTCGTCGGCGGATCGCGTCGGTAATGCGGATGACCGCTCGATGCTCGCCAAGATCCTGGAACCTGCGCCTGTTCAGCATCAGACGATAGCGAATTCCATGCTCCAGACGTCGGGCTAGCGAACCAATTTGATCTTCGAGCTGTTGTCGCGCGGCTATTACCATCTCCGCGGCGGCAGACGGAGTCGGTGCACGCAGATCAGCCACAAAATCGGCAATCGTGAAATCTGTCTCGTGTCCAATCGCGGAAATGACTGGAATCTCCGAAGCGAAGATTGCGCGCGCGAGTCCCTCGTTGTTGAAGGCAGCCAGATCTTCAAGCGAGCCGCCTCCGCGAGCGATCACGATCACGTCCACTTTGCGTGACTTGTTGAAGTATCGAATACCCGCAACCACTTCGGATGCCGCTGCCTCGCCTTGGACCTGCGCGGGATAAATCAACAGGTTGGCACTTGCGTGTCTTCGCCTCGTGACGTTAAGCATGTCGTGTATAGCAGCGCCACGGGGCGAAGTCACGATACCGATGCAGCGCGGAAGGGCCGGAATTTGCTTCTTTCGTGCAGATTCAAACAGCCCTTCTGCTGCGAGCTTGGCCTTGAGTTGCTCGAACGCAATCTGCAGCGCGCCTGCACCTTTAGGCTCCAGGTATTCGGCGATTAGCTGAAGTTCGCCACGGCTTTCATAGACCGTCACCCGACCGCGCGCGACAACCTCCATTCCGTTTTCGGGACGAAAACGCAGAAGTCTCGCCTGCATTCGAAACATCACCACACGAAGCTGAGCCTCGCCGTCTTTGAGAGTGAAATACAGGTGTCCTGAATCAGCGGAGCGGTAGTTCGAGATCTCTCCACCAATCCACACGTCGGTATACTCGCGCTCCAGGCCAGTGCGGACAGTTGAAACCAAATCCCGCACAGTGAAAACTCGCCGCTGCGGCTGAAAGGTGAATCCAAGCTGTTCCAGGCTAGCCATGACGAAGCAAGCTCAAAGTAACACGTCAGCCGACGACTCGCTGTCGTATCTCCATGGTTTAGTCGAACTGCCGAACGCCTGCTATTTAAAACACTTCGCCAGCGCGCCCGCGGCTGAGAGCAGGCGCTGCAGATCGCTTGGCTGGAAGTCAGCCCCGGCAGCTTTGGGAGAGGTACCTTTGCGGCTGATCTGGATCACGCCCGCAACGCCGGAAGGACCATTAACCGGTGCGCTCATCACTTTGTGGATCACCATCGAGACTTTCTCCGACTTGGTCCCACCGCTACGCGTCTTCGAATCAACCGGCACAGACTCGAAGATGCTGGCATGCCGCATCTGGGAGAAATTGTTCATGATTTCCGGTCGTTTGCTGTTGGCTGTGCGAGCCGCGAGAGATGTCGCGTGGCTGAGCGGGATTGCCCCAACGTTGCTCAACGACGGAGGATAAATGAACCTCAATTGAGCCTTTTCGAGTTTGAAGAGCGCTACTTCGTCGTCGTGTACTCCGAACGCACGCGAAAGTTCATGGGCGATTCTGGCTGCGTTCTCTGGGGAGAGTCCATCGGCCTGACATTGATCGGCAAGTTGGGCGAACGGCAATGTGGACGAGGCCAATGAGGGCCCTCCTGGGAGATGAAAACCATCTACTGTAACGGCTCACGCTGGAAAAATCTATTTCGCCGCCGAGGCATGCTCCGTCAGCGGTTGTATGTACATTCCTCCCGAACTGGCGTATGCTGCGTCAGCTTTTCAAAACACCTTCAGACAGGAGACGCTATGGTTTCGCCACAGCCAGAGAAGAGGAGTGCGCCTCGCAAGGAGGTAAAGGTGCCCGCAAAGCTTCACAGCGGCTCTGAGGCGATACCGGCGGAGGCACTGAATCTGAGCCAGTCCGGCATCTTTCTCGAATGCGCTAGTAGCGTGACCGAAGGCAGCCCGGTAGACATCGTGATGATCCTTCCGAAGGAGGTTACAGGCGATGCTGCCAAGTGGGTCTGCTGTCATGCGACCGTGAATCGCGTAGAGAACACGCGTCCCGGCGGACGTTATGGCGTGGCCGCTACGGTAGATAAGATCCAGGCCATGCCGGAATTAACCTGGCCGGAAGTTGATCGTCGCATCACCGAGCGGCGGGGTTCGGATCGCCGCAAGAATCCCCGTGCTGAAGCGCATGACCGCCGAGCGGGAGATCGACGAAAGAGCAATTCCTAAGCTGCTAAGGCTTCTGAGCTGCTAAGCGAAACCAAAAGGCGGGCGTCAGCCCGCCTTTTAAGTTTTCTAAGGAGAATTAGCCGAGAACAGGCACCTGTTCTGCCGCGCGTGTTTTCGCGATATGCGAGAAGCCGCGCCAGACGCAGATCAGAGCGTAGATGTGGAAGGCAAAGGACAGCCAATCCTGTGCCAGGAGCGTAATTCCTGAATCGAGCAGGTAGAACGCCATTCCCACGATGAACGCCCACTTTTGTGCCTTCGCTCCAAAGTAGCCACACATCACGAAGAAGCCAAGCACAAGCAAGTCGATGAAGAAGCCAACCATGCGGGCTTGCGGCGCTCGCAATGCGTCAGTCACCTCGGTGATTCCGAGGCCCAGCACAAAATGAAAATTTCCGCCCGACAGCGCCGCGATCGTGTTCACCACCGACAGTCCAGCGATCCAGTAGAACCAGTGCGCTCCGCGCCTGACCGCGGCCATCGCCAGCATGGATTGCGCGCTGCTCTGCTGCTGCACCTTGGCATTGTGGCCGTCATAAGCGATATTCATCGGCGGCGCGCCAGCCGACGCTTTTGAGGTTGATTGAATTGGGGGAGCCTGACCAATCATGGTATCCGGCATACAGCCCTCCAGTTGAAACTGGTAGATTTCAGCACAGGAGAGGAGCAAATTCACTCAAAAACGTTCCAGAATGGGAATCGAAAGGGCAGGACCTGAGGGAATGTACACGGGAGAGTTCGTGGCGTGATCGCCTCTGAAAGAACGTGCGCTAAATACAAAAGCCTGCGCACCTTGCGGAGGCTCACTAGAACCCGAAAGTACTAAGCCTTTTGTACCTTCCCGCTCTTGAGGCAGGAGGCGCAGACGCGCACGCGCTTATGCGATCCCTGGACGATCGCGCGCACCGAGCGCAGGTTCACGTTCCAGCGTCGCTTGGTGAGGTTGTGGGCGTGGCTGATGTTGTTTCCGAACTGCGGCCCTTTGCCGCACACTTCGCATACGCGTGCCATGTTACGAACTCCAGAATTTGAGTCAGACTAGGGCGGATATGCGCCCTCAAGTCTTGAGATTTCTTCAGGAACCTGCTCCGCCGAGGGCGGATGGCGCTCTAGAAGGGTTGGACGCGAACGTCCAAAGCATTGATTTTACCGGAATGCCACGCGTCCGGCAAATGCGTTGCCTCCGCCGCAAGCCGCTCACCCGTCAGCGGGTCACCAATTTCCACGCCACAACGGCAACGAAAACGGCGATACCGATCACATAACCCCAGAGCCGCCCGTTTTGGAGCTCTTCATGATCTATCACGGAAGCGCCTCCCAAGAAGGTAGCTACTATGACACAGACGCTGATCACAACGCGAGCGTAAGCATGGGATGAACTCTTTAGAGTTCCTGCATCCGTACATCAGCCTGCCAATGTCATACTGTTTCTGATGTCCCATGAGCCCATAAAGACCGGACCGGCCGAGGAGATGGCCCGAGTTCAGGCAGAGGAGAACCGCGTTCTACCCTTTGCCGCCACTGATCCCAAATCAGTGAAAGTGCAAAAAAGCACCGGGCAGGGAATGGACATAGAGTGGCGGGACGCCCATCGCAGCCATTACTCATTCGCCTGGCTCCGCGACGCCTGCCCCTGCGCGACCTGCAATGAAGAGCGCGAGGGCAGCGGACGGAAAATCGGCGAGCCGCCGAAGCTAAAGGCGGGCACCCTCCCGATGTACAAAGAGCCCGCCCGCCCAACGGAAGTCAATCCTGTCGGCAAGTACGCCATCAACTTTCATTGGAATGACGGGCATAGCAGCGGTATTTACTCGTGGGAGTTCTTGCGGCGAGAGTGTCCGTGCGCGGAGTGCGCCAGCCAACGATAGCACCAATGCTGCTCTGACACACCCACCCGCTACCGCGGGCGGTACTGACGCTCAAGGCCGCGTTGCCCAACGCCTACTGCCTATTGCCTACCGCCTATTGCCTTCACGCCGCTTTTCATCTCTTCTTCATCGCCCGCTTCTGCATATGCTCGCGCATTTCCTGGCCGAATTTGGTGCGGTTGAAGCCCAACTGCTGCAGGATTCCGATCAAGTTTCCCGCCGCCCAGTAGAGACTCAATCCAGCCGACAGATTCCAGGTGAAGACGCCCAGCAGCAGCGGCATGGTGAACTGCATCATCTTCTGCTGTGCAGGATCCATGCCTGCCTGCGGCGTGATTATCTGCATGGCGAACATCGAGATGATGAAGAAGATGGTCAGCAGATGCGACGGACTGGAGAGATCGGTGATCCACAACCAGCCGGCATGACGCAATTCGATCGCGCTGCCGAGCATCGTGTAGAACGCCCAGAGAAAAGGAAGCTGAATCAGGTTCGGCAGACATCCACCGAGCGGATTCACGCCCTCGCGCTTGTATAAATCCTGAAGCTCGCGGTTTTTCTCTGCCTGTCGCGGATCGGTTAGTTTGTAGCGTTTGTATTTGTCATTGATCGACTGGACCTGCGGCTGGATTTTCTGCATCCGCATCGCCGACTTCATGGTCGAGATGCGCACCGGTATCAAAGCGATATAAATGATTACCGTCAGAACGAGAATTGCCCAACCATAATTTCTGGTCCAGTGCTCGTTCGTCCAAACCAACCATTGGAACAGAGGCTTGGCGAAAAACGAGAAGAATCCGAAGTCAATCAGTTTCTCCAGCGTCGGCCCGCCGGGCTGCTGCACTGTGCCCGCCGGCGCTGCATAGGAATGAATGTCAGAGATTACGTCGAGCGCCTTCGGTCCCACGAAGAGACGCTCGCTGGTCACGCCGCCGGGAGTTCCTACCGCTGCTCCCAGAACGGGAACCTTCTCCATGTCGTTGGGATCGGGCTTATCCAGGTTCTTGGGAATCTTGATTTCGTTGTGGAAAGTTACGAGTGAGACGTGGTCGGGATCGTCGGGCATGAAGACGGCGGCAAAGTATTGATCTGCTGCAGCCGCCCAGTTGAACGGTCCATTGATCGTTGCGCCGCTAGAAACCTTCTTATACGAGGTACGCTCGACCTTGTCCTCGCGATCGATATCGATGCGAGCGGCAGCGTACGAGGATGAGACAGTTTCATCGCCAAATCCCGCAGGCCACCACGGGTAAGCCGAAACCGTGCTGCCATTCTGCGTCACGGAAGTCTCGACGCGAACTACGTAAGTCTCACCAAAAGTAAATTTCTTTGTGACCGCCAAATCTCCATCGGAGTACTCGAAGGTGACGGTGCGCTGTTTTCCAGAACGCTGCTCGGTTGAGACGTAAAGTGCGTCATTCAACTTTTTACGCAGCGATTCGTCATAGGTGAAGAGTGACAGCGGATATCCGTACTGCGGGCCCGCAATCGAGTTGACTAACTCCAGCGGATTTCCTTTGTCATCTTTGTATTTCTTCAGCACCCACGATTTGGCAACGCCTCCATGATTGCTGAAGGTTATTTTGAAGAGATCATTCTCAAC
>DATEMI010000409.1:0-3821 GCA_035275665.1 Terriglobales bacterium
AGCGGGAGCCGGGGGCGCAGGAAGCGGCGCCGGCGGCCTCGTGCAGTCCACAATTGGAACTGGGGCTCCGGTAAGGTCCTACGACCCCCAGATCAACACTCAGTTCAACATCGAACACGCAATCTTCCCCATTGCGAACCAGGTCACGACCGGCGTTCCTGCGCAGCAGCTCAATACGGCGAACGCTAATGCCAGCTTTCAGGAGGCCTTTCCAACCGGCACCGCGATTAACTTTGGAATGCAGAACACGCGTGAAACAACGAATGCTCGTTTCACCGATTTGATGCCCCTGCTGAACTCTGGATTTCGTTTCACCCTTACCCAGCGCCTGCTTTCCGGATTCGGGTTTGGCCCCAACCTGCGTTTCCTTCACATCGCGAAGAACAATCGCGAGGTGACCGATATCGCCTTTCGCAACCAGGTTATCGCGACGGTCACACAGATCGAGAACATCTACTGGGATCTCGTTAACGCTGTGGAAGACGTGAAGGTAAAGGAGCGTTCTCTAGGTCTCGCGCAGAAGACACTCGAAGATGACAAAAAGCAAGTCGAGCTGCAAGCTATTGCGCCAATCGAGGTCACCAGGGATGAGTCCGTCGTTGACTCCAGCAATCAGGACCTGATCATCGCGCAAACGAACTTGCAGTTGCAGGAACTGTTGATGAAGAACGCAATCACGCGCAATTTGAGCGACCCGGAAATTGCTTCGGCGACCGTGGTTCCAACGGACACAATCAGCATCCCCGAAACGGAACCTGTAGTTCCGACGCAGGATCTGATTGCTGAAGCGCTCTCCCACCGTCCAGAATTGGCGGTAGAGAGAATCGACATGACGAACCGTCAGATCTCGCGCAAAGCCGCAAAGAATGCCCTGCTGCCGGATTTGGATCTCGTTGCGTTTTACGGTGGATCGGGATTGGCGGGTGTGCCGAACCCGCTTACTTCCGGCGGCGCGGTTATTCCCGTAACGGGATTTGGCGACGTCTTCACGCGCACCTTCAACGGCAGTTCCCCGGATTATTCTGTCGGTTTCAACTTGACCATTCCGCTGCGTAACCGTACCGCGCAAGCCGATCAGGTGCGTTCCGAATTGGAATACGGACAGGCTGAGCTCCATCTTCAGCAACTCCAGAATCAGGTCGGGATCGAAGTCCGCAATGCGCAGTTCGCGGTCACACAGTATCGCGCTCGCGTGGTAGCAGCGAGGAAGGCGGTGGATGTCGCGCAGCGGACGTTGGAGATCGAGCAGAAAAAGCTTGGGCTTGGAGCTTCGACAAGTCTCCAGGTCCTTCAGGTAGGACGCGATCTAGCCGTCGCAGAATCGAATCTGGTGACGGCCACAACCGCCTATGCGAAAGCGAGGGTGGAGTTGGACCACTCCATCGGTGCTACGCTGGTAAATAACGGAATCAGCATCGATGACGCGGAAACCGGCGTAGTTCACGCGTTGCCGAAGATGTCGGGAATAGCGCCGGTCAGTCAGCAATAAGCCTATTACCTGTTCCCGAAGCCACGGAGGTCGCAGTTGCCAATCAGCAGTCTCGAGCAGGGCGAAGTAATAGAGACAAGCTCGATATCTGCCCCGCCGCGCATCCTCGTCGCCGATGATCAGGCGGACGTGCGCGAAGCCCTGCGTCTGCTGCTCAAAGGCGAAGGGTACCGCATCGACGCCGTTGCTTCTCCTCAGGCTGTTATGGAAGAACTCGCGTCGGGCGAATTCGACATCCTGCTCATCGATCTTAACTACACGCGCGACACCACTTCCGGCGAAGAGGGTCTCGACCTCCTCTCGAAAATCCAGGATGTTGACAGTACCCTGCCAGTCATCGTCATGACCGCTTGGGGCAGCGTGAACATCGCCGTCGAGGCCATGCGCCGCGGCGCACGCGATTTTATTCAGAAGCCCTGGGAAAACGAGCGGCTGATCAGCATTCTGCGGACGCAAATTGAACTGAGCCGCGCGCTCAAACGAGCACAGCATCTTGAAGCCGAGAATCGCCTGCTCCAAGCACAGGGCCGTCCCACGTTTATCGCTGAATCCAAGGTGATGCAGCCCGTTTTGGAACTCATCGCGCGCATCGGCCCAAGCGACGCAAACGTTCTCATTACCGGCGAGCACGGAACCGGCAAAGAAGTCGTCGCGCGCACGCTACACATGCTGTCGCCGCGTGGGTCTCGGCCTATGGTGACCGTCAACACCGGCGGCCTTCCCGAAGGCACATTTGAAAGCGAACTCTTCGGGCATGTAAAAGGCGCATTCACCGACGCGCGAACCGACCGGATTGGCCGTTTCGAACTTGCCGACAAAGGCACCATTTTTCTCGACGAAATCGCAAACGTTCCCCTGAAACAGCAAGCGAAGCTGCTCCGCGTTCTGGAAACCGGCGAGATGGAGCGCGTCGGCTCGTCCAAGACGAAGAACGTGGATGCCCGCGTCCTGTCAGCTACCAACGCCGATCTTAAAGCCGAGAGCTCAAAGGGAACTTTCCGCCCCGATCTTCTCTTTCGCCTGAACACGATCGAGATCCATCTACCGCCGTTGCGCGAGCGCCGCGAAGACATTCCTCTTTTGGCACAGAATTTCCTCAAGGCGTACTCTCAGCGCTATCGCAAGCAGGTCAACCGCTTTGATCCTGCCGCGATGCAGAAGATGCTGGAGCACTTCTGGCCAGGCAACGTCCGAGAGCTGGATCATTCGATTGAGCGCGCCGTGTTGCTCGCCCAGAGCGAATCGATCCGTCCAAGCGATCTAGGACTAAGCGACAGGCGCGAGAGCACGAGTTCCATCGAGGAAATGAGCCTCGAAGAAGTAGAATCGCTGCTCATCCGCAAGACGCTGGGACGCTACTCCGGCAACATCAGCCACGCCGCCGAGGCGCTGGGATTGAGCCGGAGCGCGCTCTATCGTCGCATCCAGAAATATGGCCTCTGAGCTCGACATCTTCGGGCACGTAGTTGCAGCTACTTCTTCTCGTCGCAAAAGAAAAAAACAACTGAGCTTCGAGAAGCGTCTGCTCCTGTTTGCACTGGGAGGCGGCCTCTTCCCGCTGGCGGTTTGCGAGTTGCTGATTTGGCTGGGCAGCTATTCGTCACAAACGCAGTGGACGCTCACGTTTTTTCTTGTGCTCGGATGGCTCATCGCGGCGTTTGCCATACGCGCGCAGGTGATTCGACCTCTGCAGACGCTCTCTAATATGGTTGCTGCGCTACGCGAGGAAGATTTCTCCTTCCGCGCGCGCCGGGCCAGCCGCAACGACGCGCTCGGTGAACTCGTACTCGAAATCAATTCCCTGTCTGACACGCTGCAGAGCCAGCGCCTCGGATCGATGGAAGCGGTCGCGCTGCTCAAGAAAGTGCTGATGGAGATCGATGTCGCCGTCTTCACCTTCGATCCCCAGCAGCGCCTGCGCATCGTGAATCGCGCCGGCGAACAGCTCATGGCCATGACCGCAGAACGCATGCTCGGCCGCACTGCCCAGGAACTGCATCTCGGCAGCCTGCTTGGCCATGCCGGCGGACGCACGCTGCGCATGAGCTTCCCCGGACGCGAAGGCCGCTGGGCGATTCAGCAAACGTCATTTCGGGAACGCGGCGTGCCGCACCAACTGCTGCTAATCTCCGACTTGAGCCGTGCATTGCGCGAAGAAGAACGTCAAGCATGGCAGCGCCTCATTCGCGTCCTCGGACACGAGCTGAACAATTCGCTAGCGCCTATCAAATCCATTGCCGGAACGCTGCGGTCGCTGGCTGCGCGTCCCAACCGGCCTGCAGACTGGAATCAAGATGTCGAACGCGGCCTCGAAGTCATAGAAAGCCGTGCC
>DATEMI010000410.1:0-9029 GCA_035275665.1 Terriglobales bacterium
CGCGGCGATCTCCGACCCACCGGCTACCCACCGCCGGTTCTGTTTTGGCATTTTCGGCAGCCTGTAAGAGTCAGAGGCAGCTCCCACCACGATGCTCTTTTCCGCCTCGGCGGCTACTCCGAAATCGGAGCCAGGCCCTCGTTATCGGATGACATAATATGGCCGACGACTATTACCCTGCCTTTTGAACCGAAGAAGGAAACAAAGCGGCCGCAGTATCGATGTCCACTGAGTCACAAACCGCGGCTCGCAATATTTTGCCGATGCAGTTGGCCTTTGCTTTGACTGGCGTCGGCACCACGCTCCTGGGATCTTTGCTGCCGACGCTGAGCATGAATTGGCGGCTCGACGACCGACGCGCCGGATTTCTCTTTGCCGCCCAGTTCTGCGGATCGGCTTTGGGCGCTCTGCTCGTCAGCTCGCATTTCTTTCGAAGCGCCCTGCGCGGTTATCTGCTGCTGGCGATCAGCGCACTGTCCATTGCGTTCGTGCGCGGGGAGGCGCGGCTGCTGCTGTTCTGCACCTTTGGATTGGGCCTCGGGCTGGCCGAGACGTCGACCAGCATGTGGATGGGCAAGGTATTTCCGACGCGGCGCGGCGCCGTCCTTTCGGTTCTCAACGCCTGGTGGTGCTTCGGGGCGGTGATCTCGGCGCCGCTTGCGTCGGTTTGGGTCAGCCGATTCTCTCCTGAATACTTCTATCCCATGCTGGGAGCGGCGGTAATCGCCACGATGATTCCTGTTTTGGGCAAGGGGCGAGTTGCCGTCGAGGAGATTCGCGACTCCGAATCAGCTCACGAAGACATTGACTGGAAGCGGGTCGCGGGATTTGCGCTGATGGCGTTTCTCTACGTCGGAAGCGAGACCTCGGTCGGCGGCTGGCTGATGAGCTACGTTCATCGCCTGGCGGCGTCGAGCAATTTCCTGGCTCCGCTTGCTACCTCGTGCTTCTGGCTCGCGCTTCTCTGTGGACGCACAATTTCGCCGTGGCTGCTGCGCCGTATGAATGAACTGCAGCTTCTTACCTATGCGATTGTCGGCGCATTCGTCAGCGTGGTGATGTTGCTGCTCCTGCGAACCCCAGTGGGAACGGTGTTCAGCGCCGCTTGCACCGGACTGATGCTTGGCCCGATCTTTCCGCTGTGCATGGCAAGGATTCTGGCGCTCATGCACGACTCGCCGCAATCGAAGTGGACGTTCTCGCTGTCCGGAGTGGGAGCTGCCGCTCTGCCGGCGCTCACGGGAGAGGTCTCGACGCGCGCAGGGTCGCTCCATTCCGGACTGCTTGTACCCGCATTCGCGTTGTCGCTGATGAGCGCGATGATGATTCTCGACCGCGCAGCCAGTCGCAAGACGATTACATTGACCGCGAAAGTAAGCTAGCAGCTACGTAATGCTGCTCCCCGTAGTCGCGTCGGCCACGGTGCTCATGCCGCGGCTTACCACTTTCGGCTTCTCCCAGCCGGCCAGGAGTTGGCGCAGCACAAACTGCAGGATTCCGCCGTGCTGGTAATAGAGAATCTCCTGGGGCGTATCGATGCGCACTGTGGCTTCAAACTTCACGGCAGTGCCATCGGCGCGCTTGGCCGTGACGTTTACGTGGCGTCCTGAGGCGAATTTTGAATCGAGCATCTCGCGCAGGCCGGCGATCTCGTAGGTCTCTTCGCCGGTGAGGCCAAGCGTTTCCGGATCCTCTTCCGGCAGGAACTGCAGTGGAAGAATTCCCATTCCGACCAGATTGGAACGGTGGATACGCTCGTAGCTCTGCGCGATGACGGCATAGACTCCGAGCAGCTTTGGACCTTTCGCGGCCCAGTCGCGCGACGATCCTGAGCCGTATTCTTTGCCGGCGAGGATGATGAGCGGCACGCGATCGGCCTGATACTTCATCGAAGCGTCATAGATCGACATGACCTCATTCGTCGGCAGATAACGCGTAACACCGCCTTCAGTTCCTGGCGCGAGCTTATTGCGCAGGCGAACGTTGGCAAAGGTGCCCCGAACCATCACTTCGTGATTGCCGCGGCGCGAACCGTAGGAGTTGAAGTCGTGCGGCTTGACTCCGCGCTCGATCAGATACTTGCCGGCAGGGCTGTTCTGCTTGATTGAGCCTGCAGGAGAGATGTGGTCGGTGGTAACACTGTCGCCGAGCCAGGCTAGCGCGCGGGCTCCTCGAATGTCCTGCACCGGAGCGGGATTCACGGGCATGTCATCGAAGTAGGGAGCGCGTTTGATGTAGGTGGAGTCCCGCTCCCAGGCGTACGTGTCCCCTTTTGGAACTCTTAGCTTCTTCCAATGCTCGTCGCCTTCGGCAATGTGTTCGTAGTTGTCGCGAAACATGGCTGAATCGATCGACTTCCTGACCACTTCATCGACTTCCTTTTGGCTTGGCCAAATCTCGCGCAGGTACACCGGCTTACCCTGACGATCTCTCCCGAGTGGTTCTGTAAGCAGATCGTGATCGATGCGCCCTGCCAGCGCGAACGCGACAACCAGCGGCGGCGACATCAGATAATTCGCGCGAACTTCGGAGTTGATCCGACCCTCAAAGTTGCGGTTGCCGGAAAGGACCGAGGCGACTACAAGCTCATGATCGTCGATGGCCTTCGAGACATCTGCAGGCAGCGGGCCGGAGTTGCCGATGCAGGTCGTACATCCGTATCCGGCAATGCTGAAGCGAAGCTTATCGAGAAACTCCATCAGGCCGGCTTTCTTGTAGTATTCGGTCACGACGCGTGAGCCGGGAGCAACGGAAGTCTTCACCCATGGTGGCGGGCAGATCCCGCGCTCGACTGCCTTCTTCGCGAGCAATCCGGCGGCAATCATCACCGAAGGATTCGAAGTATTCGTGCAGCTCGTGATCGCAGCGATCACGACGGAACCGTGGTCGAGATACTTGCTTACATCGACTTTGTACGTCGCCGAGACTGCCTCAGCAACGTCGGGCTTGTTGCCTTCGGCTCCGGCCGCCGTCGGATTTCCGCCTTCACCTTCCCAACGCATTACCTGTCTCGCCGCAGCCTTGGCCGCTGCAGGACCGAGCAGAGTCGGGAGCGCATGCTTGAAATTTTCAGCCGTCTGCGAGAGCGGAACGCGGTCCTGAGGCCGACGCGGGCCGGCGACGCTCGGCTCGACAGTCGCGAGATCGAGTTCCAGGACTTCGGAGTAGATCGCGTGTGGAGATTCTTTCGTATGGAAGAGTCCTTGCTCCTTGCAATAAGAATCGACCAGGGCGATTTGCTCATCGCTGCGTCCAGTCATGCGCAGGTAGCGCAGCGTCTCCGTATCAACCGGGAAGATGCCGCAGGTCGCGCCGTATTCGGGAGCCATGTTGGCGATGGTCGCGCGGTCGGCGAGGGGAAGCTCCGAAAGCCCTTCCCCAAAGAACTCGACGAATTTCCCAACGACGCCGGTCTTGCGCAGCATTTCTGTGACGGTGAGCACGAGGTCGGTAGCGGTCGAGCCTTCCTTCAACTTGCCTGTAAGCTTGAATCCGACTACCTGCGGAAGCAGCATCGAGACGGGCTGGCCGAGCATTGCGGCTTCGGCTTCGATGCCGCCCACGCCCCAGCCGAGCACGCCGAGTCCATTGACCATGGTGGTATGCGAGTCCGTGCCGACGAGCGTGTCTGGATATGCCTGCCACTCACCGTCAGCCTTCTGCGGAAAGATAACGCGCGCAAGGTACTCGAGATTGATCTGGTGCACAATTCCCATATCAGGAGGAACGACGGAAAAGTTATTGAACGCCGATTGTCCCCAGCGCAGGAACGCGTAACGCTCGCGATTGCGCTCAAATTCGAGGATCGCATTGGCGTGAAATGCGTTGGGCGTACCAAACTCATCGACCTGCACTGAGTGATCGATTACCAGCTCCGCCGGTTGCAATGGATTAATGGCATTCGGATCGCCGCCGAGACGCTTCATGGCGTCGCGCATCGCGCCCAGATCGACGACTGCAGGAACGCCGGTAAAGTCCTGCATCAGCACGCGAGCGGGGGTGAAAGCGATTTCGCGCGACGGAGTTGCCGCAGCTTGCCATTGCGCTAAAAAGCTGATGTCCTCTTTGGCAACGGACTTTCCGTTCTCCGTGCGCAGCAGATTTTCAAGCAAGATTCTCAGCGAGTATGGGAGATGCTGGGTGGAGATTCCTTGCTTATCGAGAGCGTCCAGACGAGAAATCTGATACTGCCGATTGCCAACGCGCAGCGTCGCGCGTGCTCCAAATGAGTTCATAACTTCATTGTAGTGCGAGCGAACGAAATGCGCTTTCATCCGAGCACAAACGTTTGTGTATCCTGATGTGCCGCAGATGAGAGGAGTGGTTGAACATGCCCAAGAAGTTTGAGCCAGGCGATGGTCCGTTCCATTTCAAGACAAAGCTCGTAGGCGTAGACAACATGGAGAGCGCAGCGATGCGTCCGCCGTTCGATGTTCCAGCCACCTTCGGCACGAAAGCGCGCGTGCCGGTGCGCGGAACCATCAACGGCGCAGCGTTTCGCAGCTCATTGTGCAACATGGGCGACGGCTACTTTATGGTCGTGAACAAAGAGCTGCGCGCCGCAGCGCAGTGCAAGGCCGGCGATACGGTCGATATCGTGCTCGAACGGGATCGCGAAGAACGAGTGATCGAAACTCCGGACGAAATTAAGAAAGCGGTGAGCGCCAACAAGACAGCGCAGGCGACGTGGGAGTCACTTTCATTCACGCATAAAAAAGAATGGGTGCGCGCGGTGGCAGACGCGAAGAAAGAAGAAACGCGTCGCGCGCGAATCGAAAAGCTGGTCGCGGCGATGAAGGAGGGCAAGAGAGTGGGATTCTAGAATTCCGAATGAGAGAGCATTCCGTTTCGGGCATCGGTTGTTCGATTGATACATGGCAGGTTATCAATCCCAAATGCCGCCCTTCGGGCTGATTCGACGAGGAATCCAGCCACTTTGGTTTGTGAAGAGGGTTGGAAACGACATACGACGGGCAAACCTCTACATCTCATTCGGACCAGCATGAGAGAATCTCTTTCGGTTGTAGGCCGAAGGCCGACAGCCGAAGCCCAAAGCCAGCCATGCCATTTGAAAATATCCGCCTCGAAACTCGCGACCGCATTGCTTTCGTCACGATCGACCGTCCCAAGGTTCTCAATGCGCTAAACATGGCGACGATGAACGAACTGCGCACCGCGTTCACGCAATTGAAAGAAGACCGCAGCGTGCGCGTGGTAATCCTTACCGGAGCAGGCGAGAAGTCATTTGTCGCCGGAGCCGATATCGGCGAACTGCAGAAGAACAATCCAGTCGAAGCCAAGGAATACACACATCGCGGACAGGCAGTGCTCGATCTCATCGAAAACCTTGGCAAACCGGTGATTGCGTGCATCAACGGCTTCGCCCTGGGCGGCGGATGTGAGATTGCTATGGCATGCACCATGAGACTCGCGAGCGAGAATGCCAAATTGGGACAGCCTGAAGTCAAACTCGGAATCATTCCTGGCTACGGCGGCACGCAGCGGCTTTCGAGGCTTGTCGGTAAAGGAATTGCGATGCAGCTTCTTCTCACCGGCGAGATGATCACGGCGCAGGAGGCTCACCGCATCGGTCTAGTGAACGAAGTAGTTCCGGCCGCGCAGCTCATTTCGCGGGCTGAAGCGATTGCGCAGCCGATCATCAAGAACGCTCCGCTCGCCATCCAGTACTGCCTCGAAGCAGTGAATCACGGAATGGAGATGACACAGCAGGAAGGGCTGTATCTCGAAGCCACGCTGTTCGCAGTCTGCTGTGCAACGGAAGATAAGAAAGAGGGCACGGCGGCGTTTCTGGAGAAACGGGCAGCGAATTTTGCCGGCAAATAACGTGGAATCGACCGCCCTCGGCCGGGTGTTTGGTTGGGTTAACCAGTAACTTGCCTGAACGAATCTGGAAATTGATTACATTGTCGTGTCACGACCGAAACCCGGGCGAGGGCGCCCGGCTTCACGTTGCTCAGCTTGGCAGTCCCTGCCTCCGGCGTGTTACGATTTCGACTTCTGCTCTCAGGGCCTGAGCCCGTCTGCTGCTACCCCTTGCGGCAACCGGTGATGTCCTATGGTTCACCTCGCCAGATCGCGTCTGGTCATGCTTTCGCGAGTGGTGTGTGAGCAAAAAGATTCTCGCAGTTCCAGGAGAGAGCGCCCGGGCAGAGTAGCGGCGCGTCCGGTACAACGGACGCGGTCCTCCTCGGTCAATCTTCTCTCCTCGCCCTCGCTCCCGCGCTCCTCGAAAATTCCAAATCAGAACACCATTCAGACCCGCATCGAAAGGAGTTCCTCGTGAAGACCTACGAAAGCGCAAACTTGCGCAATGTGGCCGTGGTGGGCCACTCGCATTCGGGAAAGACCTCGCTCATCTCCGCCCTGCTTTATACCGCGGGATCGACGCCGCGACTGGGACGTGTTGACGATGGCTCCGCCACTACTTCTTGGGATGATGAAGAGATTGCGCGGCAGATGTCGATCAGCGCCACGCCCGCCTACTGCGAGTGGGAGAAGTGCAAGATCAACCTGATCGACACGCCCGGGTTCAACATGTTTCTTCACGAGGCAAAGGCTGCGCTGGTTCCAGCCGAAGCAGCACTGGTAGTGGTCGACGGCGTGAGCGGAGTCGAGGCAATGACCGCGCGCGTCTGGGATTATGCCGCGGAGATGGAGATGCCGCGGATCATCGTCGTGAATCGCATGGATCGCGATCGCTCCGATAAAGAACGAGCGTTGGAGTCGCTCCGCAATGCTTTCGGACGACAAGTCGTGCCCGTGTTTCTGCCCATCGGCAGCGAACGTAATCTGACTGGCGTCGTGGATCTGGTCACGATGAAGTCTTATACGTATTCACTCGGCGGCAACGGCAAAGGCAAAGAAGGTCCGATTCCTGCCGAACTCGCCGAAGAAGCCAAAGCTGCGCATGAAGCGCTAGTTGAACTCGTTGCCGAAGGCAAAGACGAGCTGATGGAAGAGTTTTTCGAAAAGGGAACGATCCCGGAAGATCACTTGATCGGCGCGCTCCATGAAGCCATCCGCGAGGATCGCATCTTCCCTGTGCTGTTCGCTTCCGGATTGGGAAACATCGGCACTGATCACATTCTTGACTTCCTCGCGACCTACGCACCCACGGCAGCAGAACGTCCCGCGGTGAGTCTGGCCTCAACCGCCAGCGCAGCAGCGGCGTCGGGCAATGGGCATGGCGGAAGCAGTAACGGAGCCTCATCTGGAGAGACGCTTGCCGTCAGCGACTCAGGGCCGCTGGCGCTCTACATCTTTAAGACGATCTCCGATCCTTTTGCCGGGCACATTTCGTTTTTCAAAGTTTTTTCCGGCGTGGTGAAAAATGACGCGACCGTGCAGAACTTCACGCGGAATGTTTCCGAAAAGTTCTCACATCTATCGATCATGCAGGGAAAAACGGCGGTTGGAGTGACCGAACTCCACGCGGGGGATATCGGCGCTGTCGCCAAGCTGAAAGGTACGCTTACCGGCGACAGTCTCGGCGACAAAGCCAAGCCGATTCAATTTGCCTCGATTACCTTTCCTGAACCCGCGATCACATTTGCCATCGAGCCCAAAACACGTGCCGATGAGGACAAACTCGCCAATGGCTTGCACAAGCTAATGGAAGAGGACCAGATGGTGCGCTTCTTTCGCGACGAGCAGACTAAAGAATTTCTCATCGCAGGCACCGGACAGCAGCATATCGAGGTAATCGTTTCGAAGCTTAAGAAGCGATATCACACCGAGGTGGTGCTGAAGGCTCCGAAAGTTCCATATCGGGAAACGATTCGCGGCCGCGCCGACGCCCACGGACGCCACAAAAAGCAAAGCGGCGGACATGGGCAATTCGGTGATTGCAAGATCAAAATGGAACCGCTGGCGCGCGGGTCAGGCTTCGAGTTTGTGAACGACATCTTCGGCGGCGCGATCCCGAAGAACTTCATTCCCGCAGTGGAGAAAGGAATCATCGAAACGGCCGCGCGCGGGTTCCTCGCCGGCTATCCAGTTGTCGATTTCAAAGTCACGCTCTACGACGGCTCCTATCACGATGTCGATTCCAACGAGCTTTCCTTCAAGATGGCGGGACGTCTGGCGTTCCGTCAGGGCATGGAGCAGGCCAAGCCCACCCTGCTGGAACCTATCATGCACGTCGAAATTTCCATTCCCGACGAGTTCGCCGGCAGCATCATGGGCGATCTCAACTCGCGGCGAGGACGTATTCAAGGCATGGACAACAAGGGCGGCACAACGGTAGTGAAAGCCGAAGTGCCCATGGCCGAGATGCTTACCTACGGCGTCGATCTCACCTCGATGACGCAAGGCCGTGGCAGCTTCTCGATGGAGATGGCACATTACGACATCGTGCCCGCGGCGCTGCAGGAAAAGATCGTCTCCGCAGCGAAGGCGGAGCGTGGGGAACTTGTAGAAGTAGAAGAGTAGGTTACAAGGGAAAGGTTACAGGGGACAGGGAAAGCACAATGGCCGACGGGGGACCGATACTCTGGAGCGAGAGAAGTCAGTGGGAACTCGATGCGAAAGATTCAATCGCATCGCGATTTAGTGGTCTGGCAGAAATCAATGGAGTTGGCAGTCCTTATCTATCGCCTTACGCAGCAATTTCCCAACACCGAAACATACAGATTGGTTTCGCAGATAACGAGGAGTGCCGCATCTGTTCCGGCGAACATTGCTGAAGGGCACGCACGCGGTACAAGGCGCGACTATTCGCATTTCTTGTCGATTGCCAAGGGATCATTAATGGAAACGGAAACCTATGTGCTGCTTTCGGAACGACTGAACTATGTTGAGCAGTCGGAAGCCCGAGCGGTTCTCGCGATGATCACAGAAATCAGCAAGATGATTACGGCTATAAGAGGCAGATTAAACGCGTAGGCGCCGTGTCCTCCTGTTCCCTGTTCCCTGTCCCCTGTTCCCTGTAACCTAGCCCTTCGGCGGTTTTGGAATCGATGACTTCGGTCGTGCCCCTCGCTGTGGATTCTTTGGAACTGCGGACTTCG
>DATEMI010000411.1:0-10924 GCA_035275665.1 Terriglobales bacterium
GAGCTGTATGCAGCCGCGAAGGAACTGCGAGCTCCGTACGAATTGGTACGCATGGTCGCCAAAAATGGAAAGCTCCCAGTTCCGAACTTCTCCGCAGGCGGCATTGCCACTCCCGCCGACGCTGCGCTCGTTCGCCAGCTCGGCGCCGAAGCCGTGTTCGTAGGCTCCGGTATCTTCATGGCCGACTCCATCAATTTCGCTCCGGCAAAAGAAGCCGAGATTCGCGCACGCGCCATTGTGCGCGCGACCACGCACTTCGACGATCCGAAGGTTCTCCTTGAGACCAGCGAAGACTGCACAGGCGCAATGAAAGGCTTAGCTGTCGCCGCGATGGCGGAAGCGGACATGCTGCAAAAGCGCGGCTGGTGAAAGTATCGGGTGATCTGGCCATCGGGTCATTGGGTGAAGTAAACCAAGATTTGTGCTTGTCGGTTCCACTCGACCCGATCGCCAGATGATCCGATCACCCGATTATCCCACTTCCTTTGAAAAACTCTGATCTCACAATAGGCGTCCTCGCCCTCCAAGGCGACTTCGATGCGCATCGGCAAACGCTAGATTCATTAGGCGTGCACACTGTTTTGGTGCGCAAGCCAGAAGAACTCGAAGACATCGACGGTCTGGTTATACCCGGCGGCGAGTCGTCGACTTTTCTGAAATTTCTGGAACGCGAAGGATTCCTGAATAAGCTGCGGGCTTTCGTCTCAGAAAACCCGGCATTCGGTACATGCGCAGGCGCAATTTTGCTCGCGAAGAAGGTCACCAATCCGCCCCAGGAGAGTCTTGGCGCGCTCGACATCACGGTGCAGCGCAACGCCTACGGCCGCCAAATTGATAGCTCGATCATGGCTGCCCCGACGAAGCTCGGCGGAGAGCCGTTGGAGATGGTCTTCATTCGAGCTCCCCGAATTGAACAAGTCGGTCGCGATGTTGAAGTGCTCGCCGAACGGGAAGGCCATCCAGTCTTGGTACGCCAGGGGCAAATCATGGCCGCAACTTTTCATCCCGAGCTCTCCAACGACACCCGAGTACACCAAATGTTTGTCAATGTAGTTCGGGAGGCGCAAGGGAATCGGGTCATCGGGTGATCGGGTCATCGGGCGATCTGAAACCGACAGGCAAAATCTGCCTGACCCGATAGGAGTCGGCGTGAAACCCCGTTGAGTCATGGTTACTTGACCCGATGACCCGATCACCAGATGACCAGATCACCCGATCTTCCCCGCTGGCTTTCGCTCCTCAGTTCGTGATTCAATCAACAGGCAGGCGGCTCTATGCCAGCAGTAAAAACCACAGCTCCCCCGAGAACGAGCGCGCCTGATTCCGGCGGACGCGGCACCGATCACAAACTCCCGACCGGCGGCGGTGGGGAAGGCGAATGGGGCGACGCGTCACCTCGACGCGGTCCGCGTGAACGACTTTACCGAGCGCGAGTCGCTCTCGCCATCATGATGTCCACCTCGCTCGGCCTGTTTGTGACGCTCGTTATCGGCTACCTCTGGCGACGGCAGCAGGTCATGTTTGACCCCGTGGTGCACGCGTATGTCTCGATTTGGAAGCCTATTGCGGTTCCTCCATTGCTGTGGTGGAACACGCTGCTGCTGGTCCTAAGCAGCGTTACCTTGGAGGTTGCGCGGCAGGCGTATTTTCGCGAGGACCTCCTGATGGACGAATGGTTGGGCATTTCGCGTCCCACCCTACGCAGAGCCTTACCTTGGGAAGTCCTCAGCTTTCTACTCGCGTCTGGATTCGTGATCGGGCAGCTCCATGCCTGGGGGCAGCTTCGCGCGGAAGGAATTTATCTTGGCTCCGGACCTAGCAGCCAGTTCTATTACTTCCTCACTGGACTCCACGGGCTGCATCTCCTGGGGGGGTTGCTGGTGCTGATCTGGGCAATGGTTGCAGCCTTGGCTCGAACCCGCCTTGAATCGCGCCGGATCACGCTCGACATTACTGCCTGGTATTGGCATGCGATCACGCTGGTTTGGTTTGGGGTCTTCGCCGCGCTCAAGTTCTGTGAATAAGGGAAGCGAAAAACGCTGACTTAAAGCATTTCGCAAGCTTTTTCATGTACTTCGTTCTCCCTCAAAATCTGACTGAGCGAAAAAACGTGTGCCAAAAGCCGATTTACTTAGTAAAACGATTCACTTCAGCGTCTCATGATCTAGGTGTTTTGCCCAAATAGCCGTGCAATATACAATTTTTCATTGCATTTTGAGGCATTTCTTCATAAAATCGGAGGTTTTACGGGCCCCTCTGGAGCTCTCAGGGAGCAACGCCTTGTTCCGCCAATCCGGCGTGCTTATCTGAATCCAAACGGGTTAGCAAGCATCGAAAGACTAATCATATAAAGGCAGGTAGAACTAATGGCTAAGCGTCGCGGAAATCCAAACTGGGGAAAGCCGGAGCCGATCGGACCGGTAATTCCCGTAGTTACGTCCTTTGAACAGGCGGTGAAGGAGTTCAAGCTTCTTCCCGACCAATACCTGCGCTCTACCCGTCTGCGCGAGTGGGCGCGGAAGAACAAGAATTCCAAGTACATTCCTGAACCGCTGTTGGAAGCTTGGGGATTCGAGATCGAATCGACTCTGTAAAGAGTGCGCATCTGAGTAGAAGGCCGCCTGATTGGCGGCCTTTTCCTTTTCAAGAACTCTCAGCTCGATGCACTCAAGAGACTCTTTTCCGACAGCAAAAAGCCCGCCGAGGAGGCGGGCTTTGCTTCCGTCCTTTTAATGCAGTTATGAAGCTGCCGCTGCGGCCGCGCGCGCGAAGCGCTTTGGCATGACGGTCACGCCGTTTTCGCGATCGAAGACGAGATTCATGTTTTGCGAACATGGTCCGCACAGCCAGAAGTGTTCCAGCTTGCGTCCGGGCTTGCGGGTTGCGACGAGGAACGGAACCTTGCTCCCGTCGGAAAGTTCAATTGTGTCTTCCGAGGTTATCGGTGGCGTAATCTCAACTTCAATTTTGAAGATCTTGCCTTCACGCAGATAGTGAAATGGAGTGGAGCAGGCAGGATTCGCACACTTGGAAACCATGGAGCCCTCTACTTTCAGACGTTTGGGGGGGTTGTTGTCTGTAGTCCGCCTGCTTACAACGGACTCACAATTCAAAGTAGATGCATCCAGAGTCTCTGGAAGTTGTTCTGTGGAAAAACCCAGGACTTCTGAACACCAACTGCCTCCGAGTGTACTTCAACTCCGCCCGAAGATTTACGAATAAATTTTGAATTTCTTCATCCAGCTCTGCCAATACATGCCAGCAACTCTGGTGCGCTTCAGAGTTGGTGCAGAAACCAGTGCAGATGACAGTCCTGGACAATCGATGTCCCTTGGCCAAGTCTCAACCCGGCTCTCGATAAAATCAGTTCAGGAGAAATTTTTGATCTTATCCAACTACATTTCGGGCGAATGGAAGCATGGCAAAGGCGAAGGCATTCCCCTCATCGATCCCGTCAATGGCGAGCACCTCGCACATGCCAGCTCAGATGGCCTTGACCTTGCCCAAGCGCTTGAGTTCTCTCGCGAACGCGGTTCTCGCGGCCTGCAGCGACTCACCTGTGAGCAGCGAGCTGAACTCCTGAGCAAGATTGCAGAAGTACTCACGGGGCACCGCGATGACTATTACGAAATCTGTCTCAGGAACATGGGCGCAACCAAGGGCGATGCGGCATTCGACGTCGATGGCGCAATCTACACGCTGAAGCAATATGCCAAAGCCGGCCAGACCCTTCATGGTCAAATGATGAAAGATGGCGCGCTTGTGCCTTTATCGAAGACCGGAGTGTTTCAGGCGCAACATTTTCTGAAGCCACTCGAAGGCGTTGCTGTCCTAATCAATGCGTTTAACTTTCCCGCTTGGGGACTCTGGGAGAAAGCTGCTCCCGCCTTCCTTTCCGGAGTCGCGGTATTCGTGAAGCCGGCCACGCCAACGGCCTGGCTTGCTCAGAAAATGATTGAAGACGTGGTGAAGGCCGGCATTCTTCCTGACGGAGCCCTTTCGATCATTTGCGGCGCACCCGGCGATCTGCTCGAGCATGTTACTGCGCATGACGTGATCTCATTTACCGGTTCGGCAGCGACAGCCAGCAAAGTCAAAACGCATCCGGCGGTCTTAACTCACTCAGTCCGTGTAAACATTGAGGCGGACAGCTTGAATTCAGCCATTCTCGGAGCAGATCCGCCAGGCACTCAGCCATTTGGCCTCCTAGTGAAAGAAGTTGTGAAGGAGATGACGCAAAAGGCTGGGCAGAAGTGCACAGCCATCCGTCGCATACTTGCTCCGCGAAAGAGCTTGGACCAAATTTCTGAGGCGAGCGCTACAGCGTTGGCAGCAATTCCTGTTGGCAATCCGCGGAACTCCTCGGTCAAATGCGGACCGCTCGTCAATAAAGCCCAGCAGAAATCAGTGATCGATGACATCGTTCAGCTAAAACGAGAGTGCACGGTTATCTTCGGCGGCGACGATGGTTTCCAACCTGTTGACGCCGATTCAGCAAGCTCCTGCTTCGTTCAGCCAACACTGCTGCGCTGCGATGATCCGCTTCGGGCAAGACTAGTTCATGAGATAGAAGTCTTCGGACCGGTCGCGACAATAATGCCGTACGACACTGTTGAGGAGGCCGTCGAACTGGCTCGTCGCGGACATGGCTCGCTCGTGGCTTCCATCTACTCCGATGATGCCAAGTTCAAGCAGGAGATAACGCGTGGGCTGGCGACCACTCACGGCCGCATCATGGTCGTAGACAGCTCCGTCGGAACCCAGCACACCGGACACGGCAATGTAATGCCCAGCTGCTTGCATGGCGGCCCGGGTCGCGCCGGAGGCGGCGAAGAACTCGGTGGCTTACGCGCGCTAGAGCTTTATCACCGCCGTTTCGTTGTGCAAGGTCCGCCGGAACTGCTGAACGAGCTCTGCGAAAACACTACTGATATTTCCGCGCTGCATGGATGAGCCGACTTCGTATCGCGGGCGACTCGCGCCTTCTCCGACCGGACTCCTTCACGTTGGTCATGCACGCACCTTCTGGATTGCCGCCGAACGCGCAAAATCCCAAGATGGCACCTTGATCCTACGCAATGAAGACCTCGATCCCCAACGCTGCCGACCGGAGTTTGTCTCCGCCATGTTTGAAGATCTCGCGTGGCTAGGCATTCGCTGGAGCGAGGGCCCGGATTGCGGCGGACCCTATGGCCCGTACTCGCAAAGCGAACGGCGCCGCTTCTATGTCGAAGCGTGGCGGCAATTGCGCGACACAGGCATGATCTATCCCTGCGCATGTTCGCGAAAAGATCTTGCGCAATCCGCCAGCGCTCCTAACAACGAAGCCGACGACGAGCCTCTCTATCCTGGAACCTGCAGGAACCGCTCGGCCGATTCCTATTCATCGCCCGCAGGCGTGAACTGGCGGTTTCGTGTTTCCGACGGTGAGGCAATCGAGTTTATCGATCTGAATCTTGGCCCAAAACAGTACATAGCTGGAAAGGATTTCGGTGACTTTCTGATCTGGCGCCGCGATGATGTGCCGGCATATCAACTAGCTGTCGTGGTGGATGATGCCGCGATGTGCATTACCGAGGTGGTTCGCGGAGCCGATCTGCTCAAGTCCACTGCGCGGCAGATCCTGCTTCTTCGTGCTTTGAGCTCAAAAGTTCCGCAATGCTTCCACTGTGAATTGGTACGCGATGAGCAAGGCCAGCGACTGGCCAAGCGGCATGATGCGCTCAGCATTCGCCATCTCCGGGAGCGCGGATGCACGCCAGAGCAAGTGCTGGCGATGGCAAGAGTGTAGGCGTGCGGTTCTGATCGGCCATCGCGAGAGACGCAACGGAGCCGGCCAGGCTCGTCTTTGTCTCGCCTAATGGCTGATGAACGCTGCGGTCTCAACGTGCCTGCGCTCCGGCTCAGGTTCAGCCACAAACGAGCGCAATTGCTTCAGCAACAACACAAGACAAATCGTACCGATGATGAGCAGCACGGTTCCGAGCGTTGCATGTCCAAGAATTGCGTAGCCTGATCCAAAAAGGAAGGAGTAGACCATCGCGCAGCCAAGGAGCCACAGGCCGAGGTTGCGTCCGAGATCGCGCGTAGGCTTTATGTCGTGCGCGATGGCGGCAATGTGCTTCCACCCGCGAACGTCCGGACGAACATGCCGGTAGAAAGTCACAAGAACTTCCTGACTCACTGGCTTTGTGAGATAAGTGACCACAATCCAAGCGATGGTCGTCACGATGGTAGTCGTGCCCGCAGTCTTGGCGAATAGGACAGGCGCATTGCCGCTGAACGGATTCGCGAAGCGCAGCAGCAGGGAAGTGACGAGGGCGACAACCATCGCCGTGATCTCACTCCAGGCATTGATGCGCCACCAATACCAGCGCAGCAGATACACCGCACCTGTGCCCGCGCTCAGTTCAAGAACCCATTGCCATCCTGCCTGAATCGAAGCAAGCTGTGCCGCGACGAAAGCGGCGCAGATAACCAGGAAAACCGTGACTACTCGTGAAGCGACAACATAGTGTTTCTGCGATCCTTCCGGCTTGATGAAGCGCTTATAGAAATCAGCGACGAGATACGAAGCGCCCCAGTTGAGCTGCGTTGCGATTGTCGACATAAACGCAGCCAGAAAGCCAGCAACCGCTAGTCCGCGGAGCGAGGCTGGCAAATAATGAGTGAGGACCAGCATGTATCCGTCTTCTGGATGCCGTCCCACTGCGGAGGCGTCGAGATTGGGATAAAGCACGATCGCAACCAGTCCGACCAGAATCCAGGGCCACGGACGAATCGCGTAGTGCGCGATGTTGAACCACAGAACGGATAGCAATCCCTCGCGTTCGTTCTTCGCACTGAAAATGCGTTGTGCAATGTATCCTCCGCCGCCCGGTTCGGCGCCGGGATACCAGAATGCCCACCACTGCACTCCGAGGTAGATCAGCAGAGTGATAACGGGAAGAGTCCACCAGGTCTGGCCAGTGAGTCCGTTGGCGAAATCGGGGAAGAACTTCAGCGGATTGCCGTGTGCGATACCTGCAGTAGGAGGTTGCGCGAGTTTCAATTTGCTCAGCAAAGCATGCATCCCGCCAGCGGCACTGACGCCGTAGTAGGCGACTGCAATCACTACTCCCATTTTGAGAACAAACTGGAACAGATCTGTCCACAGCACGCCCCACAGTCCACCGATGGCAACGTACAATCCCGTGAAGGGAACAATGACGAAAATGCAGATCGCTAGAGCCTTGGCCTCGGTGACTCCCATCACTACGCTTACAATGCTGATCATCGCCTTCGTCACCCAGCCAAGGATCAGGCAGTTCATCAGCAGGCCGATGTAGACAGCGCGAAATCCACGCAGAAAAGCTGCCGGCTTTCCGGAATAACGCATCTCCGCAAACTGCACGTCGGTGAGCAGTCCTGATCGTCGCCACAATCTGGCAAATAGAAACACTGTCATCATTCCCGAAAGCAGGAATGACCACCACAGCCAATTGCCGGCAATACCTTGCGTGTACACGAGGCCGGTGACGAGCAGCGGCGTGTCGGCGGAGAAGGTAGTTGCAACCATCGATGTTCCCGCCAGCCACCATGAGACCGAGCGCCCCGAGACGAAGTACTCTTCCAGGCTGCTGCCGGAACGGCGGCGGAAGTACAGCCCCATCAAAATGGTGATCGCGAGATACCCGACGATCGCCGACCAATCCAGCCAGGTGAGTTGCATGGCGAAAGCTTACTGACAAAGTGCTATAGAGCGCAATGGAAATCGGTGAAAGGTACTTTTATCTCATCGAGTCCGCGAAAGAAATGAACACGGAGGCCACGGAGGAACCTGGAGGAGTGTTGGTTTTGATTGACTGCTAGTCGCCGAGTTGCAACGGAATTGAGAGAACGTCTGACAAATGTTTCTATCCTCTGTGACCTCCGTGTCCTCCGTGTTCAATTTCCAGACGCGTTAGAAAAGAAAAACGCCGGACTCACGCCCGGCGCTGTTAAGACGAAAACTGACTATGTTCCTTCGCTCCAGCTTGCGAGATACTCTTCCTGCTGCGGCGTGAGTTTGTCGATCTTGATGGCCATCGCTTCGAGCTTGAGGCGGGCTACGCGCTTATCGAGTTCGACGGGTACGGCGAAGACTTTCTTATCGAGTGATTTGTAGTTCTTCACCAGGTACTCGCAGGAGAGCGCCTGATTGGCGAAGCTCATGTCCATCACCGATGCCGGATGGCCTTCGGCTGCGGCGAGGTTGATCAATCGGCCTTCGCCGAGCAGATAGATCTTGCGTCCGTCTTTCATCGCGTACTCATCGACGAAATCGCGGGTTGCGCGCTTCGATGAAGAGAGCTTTTCCAAAGCGGGAATATCGATTTCGACGTTGAAGTGTCCGGAATTTGCGACGACTGCTCCGTTCTTCATAACTTCGAAGTGCTCGCGGGCGATCACGTTCTTGTTGCCCGTCACGGTTACGAAGACATCGCCAATTTTCGCTGCTTCCGACATCGACATCACGCGGAAGCCGTCCATGACGGCCTCAAGCGCCTTAGTCGGATCGATCTCCGTGACGATTACATCGGCGCCCATGCCCTTGGCGCGAGAGGCCAGACCGCGTCCGCACCACCCGTAGCCGGCAACGACGAACTTTGAACCTGCAAGCAACGTATTCGTGCAGCGGATCACGCCGTCGAGCGTCGACTGACCGGTGCCATAGCGGTTGTCGAACATGTGCTTGGTTTCGGCATCGTTGACAGCGATGATCGGATAGCGCAGCGCGCCTTCCTTCGCCATCGCGCGCAGACGGATAACACCGGTGGTCGTCTCTTCTGTACCGGCGATGATCCCGTCCACCACATCCTGACGCTTAGTCAACGCAGTGGTGACGAGATCTGCGCCGTCGTCCATGGTCAGGTGCGGCTTGTGATCGAGCGCGCTGAGAATGTGCGAGTAGTAGGAATCGTTGTCCTCGCCTTTAATCGCGAATGTCGAGATGTTGTAATCGCGCACCAGCGATGCAGCGACATCATCTTGCGTGCTCAGCGGATTCGACGCGCAGAGCACAACGTCAGCTCCGCCATCCCGCAGCGTGATTGCGAGGTTCGCAGTCTCAGTGGTGACGTGCAGGCATGCGGAAATGCGAATGTCCTTCAGCGGCTGATTCTTGATGAACTCCTTACGAATGCTTTGCAGGACGGGCATCGACTGGTTTGCCCACTCGATGCGCCGCTTGCCTTGGTCGGCAAGCTCCATGCTTTTTACATCGTAAGGAACTTGGGTTGCTATTGCTGCTGCCATGATCTCCTTGTACGAAGGCCGCCGTCGTGCAGCGGCTATAGGTTCTCTGCTTTGTCATTCCGAGCCGCCTGGTTTTGGCGGTGAGGAATCCTACGAACTTGAAAGTCCGTAGGGATTCCTCGCTACGCTCGGAATGACAATCACTTTGCTATTGCAGCCGTTTTTCCCGAAGAAGCAGTACCCTTGAGAGCCGCAGCCTTGTCAGTCGCCTCCCAAGTAAACTCTGACTCCTTGCGGCCGAAGTGACCATAGGCGGCAGTTTTCTTGTAAATCGGACGACGCAGATTCAGAGATTCGATGATGCCTTTGGGTGTCAGCTTGAAATGCTCACGCACGAGGTTCTCAATCTGGGACTCCGGCAGCTTGCCCGTGCCAAACGTCTGCACGAGAACGCTGACAGGATCGGCAATGCCGATTGCATACGCCAACTGAACCTCGCAGCGATCGGCGAGTCCCGACGCAACGATGTTCTTAGCGATATAGCGCGCCATGTAGCAGGCCGAGCGATCGACTTTCGTCGGATCCTTGCCGGAGAACGCGCCGCCGCCATGCCGTCCCATGCCGCCGTAGGTATCGACAATGATCTTACGTCCGGTGAGTCCGGTGTCTCCCATTGGTCCGCCAACTACGAAACGTCCCGTTGGATTGATGTGGTACTTGGTATCGGCATCGAGCAGATGCTCTGGGATTGCGACTTGAATCACCTGCTCCAGAACTTCGCCGCGCAGCCGGCGATTGTCGACTGTTTCGGAATGCTGCGTCGAGATCACGACAGCGTCTACGCGGACTGGCTTGTGATTGGCGTCGTATTCAACCGTGACTTGGGATTTGCCGTCGGGCCGGAGGAAATCGAGAGAACCGTTTTTGCGAACTTCAGAGAGGCGTCGGGTTAGTTTGTGCGCGAGCGAGATCGGCGTCGGCATGTAGTCGTCGTTTTCGTTGCTGGCGTAGCCGAACATCATTCCCTGGTCGCCGGCTCCGCCCGGATCGACTCCCATCGCGATGTCAGGCGACTGCTCGTGGATCGAGGAGATCACGGAACACGTCTGCGAGTCGAAGCCGAAAGACGCGTCCGTGTATCCGACTGCAGTCACCGTACCGCGCACGATCGACGGGAAATCAACATAAGCCTTAGTCGTGATCTCGCCGGCAATAAACGCCAGACCAGTTGTGAGCAGTGTCTCGCAAGCGACTCGGCTGTATTGGTCGTGCTCGAGACACGCATCGAGAATCGCGTCAGAAATCTGATCGGCGATCTTGTCTGGATGACCTTCCGTCACCGACTCGGAGGTAAATAAGAAGCGATTATGCGAAGACAATCTGGTACTCCTCCACGGAGAAATTTAGCGGCGGTATCGAAGCCGAAGAGACCGGAGGCAGCCAATCCACGCCGTAAGGTGAGTTGCTCAATTTACGTTAGCAAACACACACCTGCTCGGCAAGAACTCACATACCTTAAGCGATTATAAGCACTCCTACTTACAATGCGAATGCAACGGGAAATGTGCGGCGTAATTTGGCCGCTGGACAGCAGAAAACAAACAGCGAATGGAGCTTACTGTTGCAAACCTGCCGCGGTAAAGATCAACTCTTTGACCTGCCTGGGCTGGCCATCGACATCGACCGGCTGGCCATTAAATGAGACTTC
>DATEMI010000412.1:0-12375 GCA_035275665.1 Terriglobales bacterium
CTAGCGCCGCGTCCTTTTCGATGTGTTTGCGATATTCGTTCAGGGTAGTTGCGCCGATGGCACGCAGTTCCCCGCGCGCAAGCGGTGGCTTGAGCATGTTCGAGGCATCGATCGCGCCTTCGGCGGCGCCGGCCCCGACAAGCGTGTGCAGCTCGTCGATGAAGAGGATGATCTGCCCGGCTGAATCTTCGATTTCCTTGAGAACGGCCTTGAGACGATCTTCAAATTCGCCGCGATATTTTGCTCCGGCGAGCATTGAGCCTAGATCGAGCGAGACAACTCGCTTGTTCTTTAAAATTTCCGGAACATCGCCGGAGATAATGCGGCGAGCCAATCCTTCGACGATCGCTGTCTTGCCAACACCTGGCTCGCCAATGAGCACGGGATTGTTCTTCGTACGGCGCGAGAGAACCTGGATTACTCGGCGAATCTCTTCATCGCGTCCAATCACCGGATCGAGCTTGCCTTTACGCGCTAGATCGGTCAGGTCGCGAGCGTAGCGCTCGAGCGCCTGGTACTTGGCTTCAGGATTCTGATCCGTCACCTTCTGCGAACCGCGTACCTGCGTGAGCGCCTGCAGAATTACATCGTGCGTCGCGCCTGCGGCTTTGAGCAGACGCTGCGCCGCATCATTCCCGATCTGGGAAAGAGCCAGCAGCAGGTGCTCGACCGAGACATACTCGTCCTTGAAGGTGTCGGCCTGCTTGAATGCCGAGTCCATCACCTTCTGCAATGCCGCAGACATGTGCGGCTGCGCAGACTCGCCCGAGACCTTCGGCAGCTTGCCGATCTCCGAATTGGCATCGCTCAGCAGCTTCTCTGGACCAACGCCGATACGGCGCAGCACCGGCACAACGATGCCCTCTTTATCTTCGAGCAGCGCCGCCAGCAGGTGGATCGGCAGCAGCTCCGGATTGCCGTTCTCGGCAGCCAGTTCGCTCGCCTTCTGTACGGCTTCCTGCGACTTGACAGTTAATTTTTCCCAGCGGATTGCCATGTCCGTTTCCTTACTAGAGTTGATGCGTGAATCAGCCCTTGGGTGAAAAAACCAAAAGCAAAACATGACACGGATTTCACGGATGCTACGGATTTACACGGATCAACAGAAAGTGGCAGTGGCAGCTTTGGCTTGTTTGCGTTCGTTGTCGAAAATCAAGCGTCTGAATTGCGCTCTCGGTCCGAAGTTGAACAACAAACCGACCTCAATATCTGTAGCCCTGAGGTAGTTCGTCAACTGCCGCTTGTGGGCCGATTCGAGAACCTGTACAGCTTTCAGCTCCACGATTACGACGGACTCGACGAGAACGTCGGCTCCAAATTCCCCAACGTCCAGTCCTCGAAAGCTCACCTTGACGGGATGCTGCTCTTGAAATCCGATGCCGGCCTGCCGCAAAGTCAACACATAGCACTTTTGATAGACGCTCTCCAAAAAACCGTGCCCCAATTCGTTGTACACCTCGTAAAACAAACCGATCAGCCGTTCGGTGAGAGCCTCATGCTTCATAGTGGAGCGGCAATTTTATTCTGTTTTGCCTTTAATCCGTAAAATCCGTGTGATCCGTGTCGTGTTTTGGTTTTGGTTCTAATTGCAGTGTCTAACTAAAAAATGAGGGAGACGAACCGAGGGCCGTCTCCCGCTCTCAAATCAGAAATTACTACCTCTCGAATTACGCTGCCTGGCTCTTGCCCTCTGCTTTCGTTCCCTCGACGGTCTTGCTCAGAGTCTTGCCGGAGCCGATGTTTACTTTGATCTGCTTCGGCTTGGCTTCTGCGCGTTTTGCCAATTCGATCTTCAGTACTCCGTTCTCGTAATTTGCAGTGACGCTCTCCGGATCAAGCGTGTTCGGCAGCGTAAATGAGCGGGCGAAGCTGCCATAGCGGCGCTCGATGCGATGGAAGTTCTCTTCCTTTTCCTCCTTCTCGAACTTGCGCTCGCCGCGAACGGTGAGCGTGTTGTTCTCGAGGCGGATATCGACATCGTCCTGGTTGATACCCGGAATTTCGAGCTTCAGCGTGACCTTGTGCTCGTCCTCGTAAACGTCGACGGCGGGAACGAAGCTGCCTGCGGTGGTCAGTTCGTCCTGACCTGTGCGGCCATAGTCCTGAAAAATGCTGTTCACGCGATTTTGCAGTGATGCAAGCTCACGAAAAGGGTCCCAACGTGTAACGACCATGATGTTTTTCCTCCAAAAGGCTATTGAATCAAACTCTGCTTGGCATCAAGCCAGCTAAAGGCTTTGATGCTTACTTAAGCTGTACGGAAGCATAAAATATGAGTGTATTATTGTCAAGTGTTAAATTAATGGATTATCTCATGTAATTTCAGTCATATACGTATCAAACTATCGAGGCCTGGGCTGGCCCCGAAGTTGCGAAGCCGAGAAACCCAATCCATCCCACTTCGGGCGTTCGCTTTTGAACATACTGTCCCATCGACGAGCAGGTTCACTGACCTGCCCATGTTAGCGGAGTCCTTGGCCTGAGCAGCGTTTTCTTGTACTTAGAGGGAAGGAACCGGTCGGCAGCATAGTTGCGTATATCTCCGCAGACGTTTCTTCAGAGGAGTTGAGGGCACCTCATGAGGCAACACCGGCAAGCGATCGTCTTTTCGACTCTGCTGAGCTGCTTAATTCTGTTCTGCGGCTTCATCGGCAGAGAGCCAGCCAATTCGACTCGATCGACGGAAGACGGCATCAGCCGGCACATCGCTCAACTCCGCTCTGGGGAAGCGCAACGCAGGGCAGCCGCCGCCTACTGGCTGGGCAGCCGGGGTACGGCAGCAGAACGAGCCATTCCGGCATTGGTCGACCTGCTCGGCGATGCGACTCACGTGGAAGTCTCGAAATATCGCAAGCCCGACTCACCTGAGACCACAACTGCCACTTTGGGCGAGGAAGCTGCCTCTGCACTGGTGAATATTGGCAAGTCGTCGACGGATGCGCTTATCAAAATTCTGATCACTTCGCCCGAGCCGCACGCGAGAGAGAACGCCGCCTGGGCGCTCGGAGCCTTGCATCGCCGGCAGATGATTTAGCCCTCTTACTGGGCCGCAGCCGGAAGTTCCAATTTGGAACAAGAATTCTCTCAGGGTTCCCTGATCCGTTCTTGTGCTCCTCGCGCGCATGGTCGCTAAAGCCTCGTAGCAGCAGAGCTTGCAGGGCGTTTTCCCTACTTTCCCTGATAAATTCCTGCCTCGGCACATTTGTAGAAACTGGGCAGAATTTTGAAGTTTTTGCGAACAGTTTCAGTACATCACTGTATTTTTCGCTGTTCCTCGCGAAGCCGGGGAAATCCGCAAGTCCCATCCCGCCGTTTAGAATCATTCACGAATGCCTGCAACGTATGAATCCGCGGTGGAGAGACTACTGTCTCTCGCGCCTGAGCTTTGGACCCACAAGGGCCAGAAGCCTCGACGCAAGTTCGACCTCGAGCATATGCGCGTGCTCACCGAGGCGCTTGGCCATCCCGAGCGGCGGTTTCCGAGCGTTATCGTCGCCGGTACAAATGGCAAAGGTTCGACATCGGCCACCCTGGCCAGCATTCTCCGCGTCGCGGGATATGAGACAGGACTCTATACCTCCCCTCACCTGGTGCGCGTGAACGAGCGCATCGCCATCAATGCCGAGACCATCAGTGACGCGGAGTTCGCCGAAGTTCATTCGCGGATTGACGACATCTCGGAATCGCTCGTATGCGCGGGCAAACTTGATCAGCATCCCAGCTTTTTCGAAACGCTGACTGCAATGGCTTTCGAGTACTTTGCGAGCGCAGGCGTGGAGATTGCGGTGCTCGAAGTGGGCATTGGTGGCAGGTTGGATGCAACGAATGTCGCCGATCCGCTCCTGTCCGTGATCACGGACATTTCCCTTGATCACACAGAATGGCTGGGCAATACACTCACCGAGATCGCGAAAGAAAAAGCGGGTATCGTGCGCCGGAATGGGATCCTGATCACTTTGCCCCAGCATCCCGAGGTCAACGATGCGCTCGGCGAGCGGGTGCGGGAGCTGGGCGCGCGCGTCGTGAATGCTAGCCAGTACGTGCCTCCGGTTACGCCGGCTGCGGACGCTTTCGAAATCAGCGAGAACGGCCTGCCGCACAATCGTTATCCAATGGAAGTGATGGGCGAGGAGATTACTGTGGATTCGCCGCTCGCCGGGCGGCACCAGACCCGCAACGTCGCGCTGGCGATCACAGCGGCGGTGGAACTCAAACAGAGCTTCGGATACCGAATTACTCCTGCGACGATCGCGACCGGAACCGCGGGCACGCGTTGGCCTGGCCGCTTTCAGGTGATCCCTGGCTCACCCGAGATCGTGCTCGATGTTGCTCACAATCCCGCCGGCGCCTGGGCGCTGCGCTCTGCGCTTTCCAGTCGCTATGACAATGCTCCGCTCACGATTATCTTCGGCGTCATGCGCGACAAGGACATCGCCGAGATGGGTGAGATCATCTTTCCGCTGGCTGACGAAGTGATCGCAACCCGCGTGAGCAGCCCACGCGCCGCATCCCCCGAAGAGATTCGCGAGTTAACTTCCCATATTGGAGTGCCAATTGTTGGCAGCGACGATTTGCAAGACGCTCTTCGCATCGCGCGTCAGGGTGGACGAGTCACTGTGATTACCGGTTCTGTTTATCTCGTTGGCGCCGCGCTGGAGTTGGTTGGCAAATAAGCATTCGGCTCGGTGAGCCTTGACGCGTTATCTGCGTTGCAGCAATGCCCGGGCTGGTGCCGCCTCGCGTCCCGCGAGTTTAAGTGGCAAGACGATCAGCGTGTAATCGCCTTCCTCTACATTGCGAAGATCCAAGCCTTCGACGATCAGCACATTGTTCCCGAGCAGAGTTTTATGCGTAGGCGCTTCTTTCGCCTGAAACTGCTCGGCGGAAAGATAATCCACTCCTACCAGATCCATTCCTGCTTCTACGAACTTGTGGGCAGCGTCGGGAGCGATGCCGCTATAGTCCTTGTGAAACTCGCGATCGTAGAGCCAATTGTTTGCCGACGCGCGCGTGCGGAACACAACACGCTTCACGCCGGCAAGGTCATGCTTGCGCAGCTCTGCGGCGTCGATTACATCGACTGCAGGATCCACCGAGATTACGCGAGCGGGCCCAATCAGTTTCGAAATGGGAACTTGATCGATGGTCGCTCCGTTCTCAATGAAGTGTAGAGGCGCATCGACATGCGTGAGCGTGTGCAGGCCCATATCGAGGGCAGAGAGATTGTCTTTGTCGCCTTTCGCGATCTGCTTCGCCCAGCGAAAGTGAACGGGAGGATCTCCGGCAAAAATGGGAGCTGTTTCAGGACAAACGGCGGCAGAGATATCGATCCAATCCATGCTGCTGGCGAGTAGAGACACGAACCGCCTCCGAAGAACTTAGGTAGGAGTACTGCGGTGCGAAGAAGGTTATCTATTCACAAAGCTGGCACAGCAATCGACTACTGCCCCTGAACTGTGCTTTTCGAATCCAACAGAACCAGCGTGACGCCGTTCGTCCAACCGAAACCGACGACATTCGCCTTGTATCCGGCTGAGACAGCAGCTTGCGTCGAGCGCGTGATCACGTCGTACTTCTCGCGAATGGTCTGATCGCGTTTGAAGTTGTCGTAGACGTCGGAGACGAACTCCTGCGACACGCGATCGGCATCGGCATTGAAGCCGTAGCGCCGCAGTCCCTCGACAGGAAGAAGCTGCAGAGGCGCCCAGCCATAGGGAAGATCCCACTGCATGCCGGTGATGCGATCGCTCATGGCGATGCCGCCCTCGTGTTCGAACAAGCTGAGATTGTGCTCAACGGCTTGCGCCTGTTCCTGAGTCGCTAAGCCGGCCCAAAGGGGATAGAAGGTGGTCGCGTAGTAATAGCTCGATTGACGATCATGGAGGAAGTCATAGTCAAAGAACATCCCGGCCTGCGCGTTCCAGAAGTACTTATTGATTTCTGCTTTGCGAGTCTCGGCGCGCTGCTTCCAGGTTGCAGATTCGTCTGAATGCCCCAGCAGAGTCGCCATTTCTGCGAGATCCTGCTCTTCTTTGTACAGAAGGCTGTTGAGGCAGACCGGCGCAAAGTGATGCGTCGATCCACTGTACGGACCAAATCGGAACGAAGGGTCAAATCCCGACTCGCGCATGGCGCGGTCGCCTTTGTAGTAATCCTGCGAGAGGCTGATGTGCTGCGCCTCGGCGCAATGCGCCGTACCCGTTCCTTTTGTCTGCACTGCACAAACCTGCAACTGAAAAATGGGACCCACCTGTGCGGTGGACATCGCGGGCGAAGCTCCCAAGTAGGTATCTGCAGTGCTGCCCATCGTAAGCAGATTGCTGGTTACGTCCGAGTAGTACGTCGGATCGTCTCCCATTTCGGGAACGGGGCCTTCGCCCAGATCGAAGTACCGTGACAGGCCAGTATTGCCCGCAAGCTTGGGCTCATGCGTCCAAAGCTGATAATCGCGTTGCGCGTAGTCGTAAGCGCGGGCGAGCCACTCGCGGTCCTGCTTGCCTGCAGTCTTCTGCGCATTGTAGTAGGCGATGATCATCGAAGTGAGAAATGGCGGCTGCGAGCGCGTGAAGTAGTACGTGCGATTGGCATTGAGCACCGCTCCGTAGTGCTCGATCTCGAAGAAGAAGTTCTCGATCATGTCGCGCGCTAACGTGAGTTCGCCATCGCGCACAAGTCCGCGAATGATGAAATAGCTGTCCCAGCCGTACATTTCGTTGAAGCGTCCACCGGGCACGACATACGGATTCGGCAGATAGAGCAGCCCTGCCTCAACTTCTGACGTCTTTACGTCGCCCAGACCATGAATGACGCGCGGCAGCTTGGCTACACGCGTGCCGCATTTCGATTCGACCTGCTGCACAGCAGCAGGAACTTGAATGTCCGCGGGAACATACAGGACGGGTTTCGTCGTGAGCTTCGTGTCGATCAGAGAAGCGCACTCGCTTTGCGATCGTGTGAGTGTCTGCCAGGCAGAATGGATGTAATTTTTGAGTTCCGTTGCCTGCGCGGCGGTGAGGGGATGGGACTTGCTCGCTGGTTCAGAGGCCTGCTGAGCAAATGCCGAGCTGATCAGAAAGATCGAAGATATTGCCAGAGCGCAAAGACTGAACCTAAAGCCGGCATCAAGGTCGCAAAGGGTAACGCGTTTCAGACGGTTCGAATGTAAGACACAAGCACTACCATTTTGGGACATCATTCAGACATTCACGCTCGCAAGAAAATGAATTCAAAAATGAATCGAGATTTCACGCTCGATGTACTCCTCTGCTCCCCTCGAAGGCGGAATTGCAATCTCGATGATCTGCTCGCCATTGGCCGCTGACTTCAGATCGCCGCCACTGACAGATTGCATTTTCGCGCCGTAACCTCGCAACCCGTAGGTGCGACCAGATAATCCGGCAACTCTAATCGTCAACTGGCGCCGATCTGGACTCCATTGCTCATGTGAAATCTTGAGATTGCTGCTCGCCGCGCCCAATTCCGGCGAATCCGGATCGGCAACCAGGCCGAAGTCGTCTGCAATTTGAAAGCTGACCTCTCCCGTGGAATCGAGTTTAGCGGCAACGTGCTGGTCGTTCTCATTCTGATCAATTTTGTAGCCAAGCTTTCGGCCATTTAGCACTGCCCCGAGAACTCGCGCGTGTTTGCTTATGGCGGGCGAGAAAGTGAAAGTGCAGCCTGAGCCTGTGCCTGCGCCAGTCACGTTGAAGCTGATCGCCCGATCACTGCGATGGAAAGATATGTCATGTTTGCTGCCGCAAGCGCTGATACCGCGAAGGGCGAAATCGTTCCAATCGGCGGGAACATGGGGCGCGAGTACAACGCTCTTTTTCGCTTCATCTACGGAAAGTCCAAGCATTCCACGAATTGCAGGGCTGAGTACCATCGCCGACGACCAGACCTGGTGCGGCGAGGCTGTTCCAAGTCCTTCGTAGTAAGCACCAGAGAGGACCTCGGTGACGTGGCCCAACGATCCATCGAGCGCGAGCAAAGAATTCGCCCGCAGATTCGCATATGCCTCGAGCGGGCGGTGGTTGCGGTATTCCCCGACTGAGGCCCAGCCAGTGAACAGCGGCCAGACTGAGCCGTAGTGATATCCGGTGGGTCCGTACAACGGATTCCGCTCGGAGATGATTCGCATGCCCCAATCCGCAGCCTGATCCCAATTCGCAAGCCTGTCGATGGTCGCGTTTGCTTTTTCTGCGTCGAAAACGTCGAACCACATCGGCGCCGTGGTTAGAACGGTCGGCGTGCGAACCTGTTTGTTCTCTCGATCGAGTGCGAAGACCAGCGTGTGATCGGGCGAGTCCCAAAATGAATCGTTGATCTTCTTTCTCTGCGCTTCGTACTCCTGCTGCAAACCTGCGGCCTCGTTCTCTTTGCCGGTGACACGCGAGAGAGACGCAATGGCATCGAGCGCCGCCGTCGCAAGTCCGCTCTGATACGACTCAGTTTCGACCGGCAGCAGCGGGCCGCCTTCGACCCAGCCGTGTCCAATGCCGAAGTTGCGGGGCAGGCCATTCGCATCATAGGTGGACTTCAGGAACTGGTAAGCGCGCCAGGCATTGTCCCAGTGCGAAGTGGCGAACTTCACGTCACCTGACGCGCGAACATAGTCGTTCATCGCAATCAGGAACAGCGGCGTTGCGTCTGCGGAGGCGTAGGCATAAGGAAACCCGGTCCACCAGTTGACTAGACTGGCCGTCTGCGAGATCTCGTGCTCGATTTTGCCGTCCTGGCGCTGATATTTAGAAATGAAATCGAGAGCGGCGCGCGTGGTTTCGAAGTCACCGATAGAGTCGAGAGCAAGATCGGTCCAGAGGGAATCACGGCCAAAAAACCAGGCGAAGCCAGGACGCGCTGTTTCGCCCGAGGAACGATAACCGGCAACCAGCCCAGTTCCCAAAAAGGGATTGGCGACGAGTCCCTGAATCGTGCTGATGCGCGCCCAATCGTAGGTGGCTTGCAGTTGCACGTCCGGGAGTTCGAGCGACAGCGTTCGAGAGAGATAATCTTCGTAGTACTTGCGCGTGGAAGCAAAGAGCTGTTCGGGATTGGCTCCGAGGTGCTGATATTCCTTGCGCGCGTCGTCGGGCCCGCTGGTTGATCCGCCGATAAAGATGTAAGCGACGGAATGACCTTTCTGTGCGGGAGCGAGGCGGAACGTGCTGCGCGTTGTCGCATAGCTGTTCGAAAAGAACTCAGGATCGGCAGAAACCGCATTCGGCGATCCAACCACAGCGGCAAACTTGCGGCCTTCCTCGCCAAATTCGAATGCGTGCGCGCCAGCGTTCCAACTCATGTAGGTACCACCCAGTCCCGCGGGCCACATCAGTTGAAAATCGCGTGTAAATGCCGCTTCTATCTGCAGTGACTCCCAGGTATCGATCTCGAAGCGAACGACTGCACCGTTCTCGTCCGGCGGCGCGAGCCAGCTTTCGTTCACCGTAAATGAATCGGAGGCGAATGTGAGCGTTGGGCCTTCCGGATGCATCACGAGTTTTCGCACTAGAGATGAGGCTGGAATGCGACGGTCGCCGAGGATAAACGTCACGTCGAAATCGCGGAAGATCTTAATGGGGTAGACCCATGCTTCGAAGCGACCGCTTTCATTTCCCAGAAGACCGGAATGCTTTCCGACTGCGTCAAGGAACTCCCAAGGCCGTGCCGGGCGAGAAAGCTCGTGAGAGCCGATGAGAATGTCGGGAGTCGCCGCACACGCCACGCCAGCGAAGACGCAACACCAAAACACGACACGGATTGCACGGATGTTACGGATCACACGGATACAGCAGGTGCTTGGCGAAAAAGTTTTGAACATTTGTTGCTTTATCCGTGATATCCGTAAAATCCGTGCAATCCGTGTCGTGTTTTGCCTCTGCGGTTCTTTTTCAGCCGCGCCATGTGCTTAAATATTTTGAAAAGCGGCAGAAATCCTAACACGTCCAAAGGCTTCCCTTGCAGTTTGACCGTCGTAACTTTCTGAAGTCCCTCAGCCGCACCGCTCTCGTCCTGAGCCTCGACCAGATCTTCGGATTCGCGGGTCTCGGATCGAGGAGCTGGGCTTCGCCAAGGCAGGCAACAAACCGGGACTCGAAAGAGGCATCTGCGCCACTCGGAGTCAGCTTTGTCGACGTTGCGCGCTCGGCCGGACTGAATGCGAAAACGATTTACGGCGGCGTAAAGAAAAACAAGTACCTGCTCGAAACCACTGGATGCGGCGTTGCTTTTTACGACTACGACAACGATGGCTGGCTCGACATGTTCCTCGTGAACGGCTGGCGGCTGGACGGCTTCCCGAAAGGGGAAGAGCCGAGTTGCCATTTATTTAAGAACAATCGCGACGGTACTTTTACCGACGTGACTGCGAAAGCCGGTCTGGCCCGATCCGGCTGGGGACAGGGTGTCTGCATCGGCGATTACGACAACGATGGCTACGAGGACCTCTTCATCAGCTACTACGGCCAGAATGCGCTTTACCATAACAACGGGAATGGCACGTTCACCGATGTGACTGCCAAAGCCGGATTAACGCAGAAGACAACGCGCTGGAACACTGGCTGCGCTTTTGTTGATTATGATCGCGACAGCCATCTGGATCTTTTCATCGCGAATTACATCGATCTTGACTTGAAAACTGCACCAGTTCCCGAATCGGGACCTTGCCTCTACAAAGGCATTATGGTCGCGTGCGGCCCCCCCGGCCTGAATGGCGGAAAAGACATCCTCTACCACAACAACGGCGACGGCACTTTCACCGATGTCTCCGAGCAGTCGGGGGTCACGAAAACCGCGAGCACCTACGGCCTCGGAGTGCTCACTGCCGACTTCGACGAAGACGGCTGGCCTGATATCTATGTCGCAGATGATTCCACAGCCAGCGCGCTATTCCACAACCTGAAGAACGGCCGCTTCGAGGACATCGCGATCGCCGCAGGCGCGGCGCTCAGTCCTGACGGCAAGCCCCAGGCAGGCATGGGAGTTGCCGCAGGCGACTACGATCACGACGGCCATCTCGACATCGTAAAAACGAATTTTGCCGGCGACACGCACTCGCTCTACCGCAATCTCGGCAACGACAACTTCGACGACATGACGTTCCAGTCCGGTCTCGGTCTGAATACTCGCTATCTAGGCTGGGGCTGCGGCTTCTTTGACATGGACAACGACGGCTGGCTCGACATTCTCATCTGCAACGGCCATGTCTATCCCGAAGTGGAACAGTTGCGCACCGAAGCTGCTTATGCACAGAAGAAGTTTCTGTATCGCAACCTGCACAACGGCCGCTTCGAAGATGTTTCAGCCGAAGGTGGTCCAGGCATCAACACGCCCGCTCCCGGTCGCGGCTGCGCGTTTGGCGATTTCGATAATGACGGCGATGTCGATGTGGTTGTCAATTGCGTGAATGATTTTCCCCAGCTTCTCCGCTGTGACTCGACGACCGGGAATCATTGGATCAAAGTACGCACCATTGGCACGAAATCAAATCGCAGCGGCATTGGCGCGCGAGTCAAATGCGTTGCCCGCGTGCCCGGAGTCGAGAAGCCTCTCGAGCAGGTAGATGAAGTACGCAGCGGAGGCAGTTACTTTTCACAGAACGATCTCCGCGTTCATTTCGGGCTGAACAAGGCGACCAAAGTTGATCTCATCGAAATACGATGGCCCAGCGGGCACGTGGATCAGTTGAAAGATCTTGACGTAGATCGCGTGATCTACGTCAAAGAAGGCGGCAGCATCGTGAAAACCGATGTGTTCCGAAAGACCCATCTATGACTCGCATCATGACACGTTTGAGAAAAGCGAAAAGCTGTGTGGAGATTATTTGCAGACGGCAGGACAGTACGTGGGTTATTGACGGTGTATGTTTGTTCCGCCGGCCAGACGTCTGTCATCCTGAAGCGCTTGTTTTGCGCGAAGGATCTCCCGGAATGCGTCCGGCTCACATGCCCTGACGAGGCTGTTCGGCCCAAGTTGCTGGCCTTTCTCGTGGAGAGCCATACCGGCAGCTATTAAGTCCGACACACCGCGGGAAATCCTTCGCGCAAAAGAAGCGCTTCAGGATGACAAGATAGGAATCGGTAAGAGAATAAGCGCTCAATGTACCTGCTCTATTCCATCCTTTACGCAATCGCATTGCTGATCAGCTCGCCGTACTGGCTCGTGCGAATGTGGCAGGAGGGAAAATATCGAGCAGGACTGAAGGAACGACTGGGATCGGTTCCTGCTCGGCTGAAACGTGCGACTACGCCCCATGAAGCAATCTGGATCCATGCTGTTTCCGTCGGCGAAGTACTGGCGATCAGCGGACTCGTGAACGCTCTGCGCAAGCAGTTCCCGGAACGCGACCTTTACGTTTCTACGACGACGTTGACGGGT
>DATEMI010000413.1:0-2276 GCA_035275665.1 Terriglobales bacterium
GACATGAAGGCTTTTATGGAACTCAAGAACGCGCAGTCGATCACAGTCGCCTACGACGGTCTCAACCCAATGCCGCCGACGTTCTGCTATCTGAAGCCCTACTACAACGATGTGAACAAATCCTATTTTCGCCAGATTGTGGACGGTGAAGTATGACTCTCGGTTTTGAAACCATCCTTCCGTTCTTGCGGCCCATCGAACACCTAATTGAAGACGATTCCGTCAGCGAAATTATGGTCAACGGCTCGAACCGCGTTTTTGTCGAACGTGCGGGCGTGCTTCAGCAGCTTTCAGACATTGCCCTGTCTGAAAAGTCTTTAATGGTAGCCGTCAAGAACATAGCCCGACGTTTGGGCGATGACATTTCCGAAGCCAAACCTATCCTCGATTCAAGGCTCCCGGACGGCAGCCGGGTTGCCGCCGTGATTCCGCCATGCAGCATTCACGGCGTGACTCTCACGATCCGCAAATTCAATAGTCGACATTTCACTGTCGAAGATCTCGTGCGATTGGGCACCCTCGACAGTGAGCTTGCAGCCCGTCTGCAAGCGTACATTCAGAACCGCCAGAACCTACTCGTTAGTGGCGGAACCGGATGCGGCAAGACGACCCTGTTGAACGCACTCGGCAACTTCATTGCGGACGAAGACCGCATTCTCCTCATCGAGGACACTTCCGAAATCCAGTTGGAAAAGCCCAACCTCGTTCGCTTCGAGGCGCGTCAAGCACAGCCGGACTTGCCTGCGATCACAATCCGCGATTTGCTGAAGGCGTCTTTACGCCACCGTCCCGACCGCATCATCCTCGGTGAAATCCGAGGCGGTGAGGCGTTCGATCTACTCCAACTCCTCAATACCGGCCATTCCGGCACGTTCTCAACGGTCCACGCAAGCTCCGCAGCCCAAGCCCTTGCGCGGTTTACAAGCTGTGTTCTCCAGAGTGGAATCGAACTGCCGTATCGCGCGATCAAGAGCAACATCGCCGATTCCCTTAATGTGCTTATCCAACTGGAGCGCCGGCCAGGGAAGCGATTTATCGCCGAAGTTCTCGAAATTCGAGGCTACGATTCCGAAACCGACAGATACGACCTCTCCTCAGTCTTTATAGCCCAGTTTTAGCTCTTTTTTTTCAGAGCGATCCCATGGCGGATTCTCTTACAGCGTCCGAGTACATTCTCGACAATTTCACACCCTCTGACCGAGTGGCGGTCCTGCTTCGGAATCGGACTACTGAGGAAGTCATCCAGCGCATCGCTTCGGCTGAAAAAATCGCAGCGCCTGACTTTCAACAGTGGCTCAAGGAGAGAAATAGAGCGGGTTACGACATCTACATCGGCATGAACGCGCTAAAAGACGGCGCGTATAGCCGAACCAAGCGTGACATCCACGAAATCAAGCACGTTTACCTGGACCTAGATTATCGCGGCTCCGAGGCTCTCAAGGCGATTCACAATTCGGATGAGGTTCCCAAGCCAAACTTCGTTCTGGACACATCGCCGGGCAAGCATCAAGTCATTTGGAAAGTCGCTGATGCCACGCCTCAAGAAGCCGAAGACCTTCAGCAACGGATGGCCCATGAGTTCGGAGCCGACCTCGCCGCGACCGACGCCTCCCGTGTCCTCCGGCTGCCTGGGTTCGCAAATAAGAAGTACGACGCGGAATGCTTTGTTCGGGTGACCAAGCATTCCGAGAAGACGTACAAACTTCGAGACTTCAAAATCGCATCCGGTCCGGCCAAGGGCGAGCGAACACCGAAGCAACAGCAACTGCGCTCAGGCGGCCCGCCAGAAACGATCACGCAATCCGAACGCGATTGGGCCTACGCGAAGCGCGCCCTCGCACGAGGCGACGACCCAGAAGAAATCATCCGTCGCATCGCCGACTACCGTTCGGATGAGAAGCACGATCCTCAGTACTATGCTCGCCATACAGTCACCAAAGCACAAGCAGACCTCCGGTCAGGCCGGGACTCTCCCCAAAGCACACGAACAACCCCGGAAACTGAAAATCAAGCTATGCAAGAGGACCTTTCGCGTCCCGCATTTTCTTGAGTTGAGGAATGAGCGGAATCATGGCTGAAGGCCGCCATCCAGACCACCCGACTACAGCGCCCAATGCGAATAGTTTCGCACCCGCACCGAGCGTGGTATCGTTCGCACCGGCGACACCAGATAGACGGCCAAGGAGAAAGTCTATGGCTCGTCGCTCTGGTCAAATTGGTTACGAAGAGGTCAAAGGTAGTTGGTATCACGTCAGGTTTCGCATAGACGTTCCCGG
>DATEMI010000414.1:0-7047 GCA_035275665.1 Terriglobales bacterium
TCCGAACTCGGTCGCGCCCTTCCGTTTGGATCGTGCGCAGAACTACACCTGCGATCAGGACCACGATTACACGGATGAGCAGACCGCGTTTAATCACGGTCTGATGGATCTATTTCCTGAGTCGGTTGGCAATCCCACCGGAATCAACTGTCTTCCAGGCGGCGCTACGGTGATGGGCTACTACGATGGCAACACCGTTACCGGACTCTGGAATTACGCGCAACACTTTGCGTTGAATGACAATTCCTTCAATACCACGTTCGGGCCTTCAACTCCCGGCGTTCTAAATCTGGTTTCGGGCAATACGTTCCCGGTGATTGCTCATGCCGGGACTCTGGACGATGGACCAAACGGGCATGTAATCACAGCTGGTCCTGGAACAACTGTCATCGGCGACCCCGACCCGCTCTATGACGATTGCAGCACTAGCACCGGAGCACGGGTAGGAATGGGTGGCCTCAACGTGGGAAACCTGCTCAACGATCATGGGATCACATGGGGTTGGTTTCAAGGAGGCTTCAAACCGACGTCTGGGCCGGGCGTGACGCCCGCGGTCTGCGCACTGAAAACACCAACCATCGGCAATGGTTTGCAGACTGCCTACAGCCCGCATCACAATCCTTTTCAGTATTACGTTTCAACATCCAATCCCCATCACCTGCCGCCCACTTCAGTCGCAATGATCGGCCAGTCAGATCAAGCGAATCATCAATATGATCTCGCTGATTTCTGGGCAGCAGTGAATGCCGGCAATATGCCTGCAGTGAGCTTCTTGAAGGCATGGCGCGGGCAAGACGGTCACGCGAACAACTCTTCACCGCTGGACGAGCAACTCTTCCTGGTCGACGTTATCAATCGGCTGCAGCAGACAAAAGAGTGGAAAGAGACGGCAGTCATCATCAACTGGGATGACTCCGATGGTTGGTACGACCACGTGATTGGTCCGATTCTGAACCAGTCCGCTACGATCGCAGATTCACTCAGCGGCGCAAGTTCTTGTGGCAGGGCAGCCAAATCTCTCGATGGAATCCAGGGGCGCTGTGGATACGGCCCGCGCCTTCCACTGCTTGTCGTTTCTGCGTATGCCAAAAAGAACTTTGTCGATAACACGGTGACAGATCAGAGCTCAATTCTGCGCTTCATTGAAGACAATTTCCGGCTGGGACGGCTCGGCGGAGGTTCCTTTGATGCACTCGCCGGTTCACTCGGCAATATGTTTGAGTTCGATGATGGACCGCGCAATGACACGGTGTTCTTAAAGTGTGCGACTGGCGAGGTCACGAACAAACCAGAAACCTGCGACACGTACTAGATTTGGATTTGCGAGCAGGCCCGCTTCGGCGGGCCTCTCTTTTTTTGCACAGCAATTGCTTGATGGACTTGCGGCTTGTGCATCGCGCTGTACAAATCAGGATTTTCGGCTGAAGCGTAATCCAATATTCATTTAGCTGTCATTGTCTTTAAACAAAACTCTACTAATCTCTCGCCTTACATCACTTTCAAAGTTCGATTGCGGATTCGATCTTCGCTTGTTCAACCCACCACCGTAGGAGGTTCCCCAATGCAGTTCCGTCACTTACTCCCTTCAAGAGTTCTGGTTTATGTGTTCATCTTCAGTCTTTCCGTTTCCGGCGTATCGCAAACAGCTCCCGGTTCGATCGCTGGAACGGTGCTTGATACAGGCGGAGCGGTGCTGCCGGGCGCTGAAGTGGAGCTGCAGCCAAAAGGTGTTTCTGTCGCGTCGAATGGCACTGGCGGATTCGTCATCAAGAACCTGCTTCCAGGAACTTACAACTTGAAAATTTCCTATGAGGGATTTGCACCTTTCACAACCGAAGTGACTGTAAATCCTGGGTCGGTGTCGCGCGTGGATGCCGTCTTAAAAGTAGCGAGTCAGAGCGAACAAATTACCGTGAGCGCCGAGCGTCCCCACGGGGAAGCAGAGGCGATTAATCGCGAACGCACCTCCGAGAACATCCTTCAAGTGTTGCCAGCAGAAGTGATCACCAGTCTTCCAAACACGAATATTGCCGACGCGCTCGGCCGCATGCCCAGCGTGACGCTGGAGCGGGACGAGGGCGAAGGCAAGTACGTTCAGATTCGAGGAACCGAACCGCGCTTGAGCAACGTGACAGTAAACGGAATCGTGATCGCCTCACCCGAGCCTGGCGCACGCCAGATCAAGCTCGACGTCATGCCTGCGGATCTTGTGGAGTCAGTGGAGATCAACAAGACACTCTCGGCGAACCAAGACGGAGATGCGATCGGCGGCTCAGTAAACCTAGTGACGAAGACTGCCATCGAGCGTCCAACTGTGATCCTCGAAGGAATAGGCGGCTACAACTCCATCATTGGTGGACGGGGATCGCGCACCTTCGATGGAACAGTCGGCCAGCGCTTTGGGGCCAGCAAGAAGCTTGGCGTACTCTTCGGCGGCACTTATGACTGGAATGGACGCGGGATCGACGATATCGAGCCTGCTGTTTGTGATTCTGTTTCGTGTGGAGCACCCGGGCCGGCCGTAGCAACCTACAGCACAATGGATCTTCGCGAATATCGCTATTACCGCGAGCGCTGGGGATTCACCGGCGGATTGGATTACAAGCTATCTGAAGGATCGAACCTCTATCTCCACACGATCTATTCCCATTTCAATAATTTCGGCGATCGCTGGGTGTACACGCCGACGATAAATACATTCACCTCGCCATTCCAGGGAGACACAGACGGCAATATGACTGCGGGCGCCCAAATTCGTCGGCCAGTCGAGGTGATCGGCAGTCTGTCTGCGGGCGGTCACCACGTTTACTCCAAATCATGGTTTTCGTGGGATCTTGCGGTAGCACGCTCCTCAGAAGAAGATCAGGGCTATTCTTCCGCCGACTTCGGAGCGAACGATCCGAACTCGCCGATCAACAACGTGCAGTTCGGCGTCGACCTCAGCAATCCCAATCGTCCAAAATTCCCAGTTCAGAACGGCGTAAACATTTATGACCCGATGCAGTACCAGCTCCAGGATCGCGATAACAACACGTCCTACAGTCCGCAAGTGAATCTTGAGGGCGGAGCTTCTTACGCTCGCAATTACAGTTTGGGCGGCCACACTGCGACATTCGAGTTTGGCGGAAAGGTGCGCAACGCGCATAAGTTTCAGGACGCGAATTACCAGTTCTACGACTTTACTGGTGCGACTGCTCCGACGATTGCGACGTTCCAGAGTAGTTTTACGAACGATAACTACTACGACAATAGCTACACACTCGGGCCGCTCGTGGACTACAACAAGCTCAATGCATTCTTTGCCGCGAATCCAGGACTCTTCACGCTGAACATAAATCGCAGCAAGCAGCGAACCGATCCGAACAATTTCGACATCATGGAGCGCGTCTCAGCCGGCTACCTGATGAATACGGTCGATCTCGGGCGATTCCATTTACAAACCGGGCTGCGCTTCGAGGGTACGCAGGAAGACGTGCTCGGATATCACGTCACCTTCGATGCGAGCGGAAACTATGCATCCACGACTCCGCTGACGAAGAATTCGTCATATGTCGATCCACTGCCCAGCGCGCAGTTGCGGTACGCGATCGATAGCGAATCCGGAATCCGCTTCGCCTATGGAAGAGGTATCGCCAGGCCAAATTTCTCCAGCTTGCCTCCATTCTTCACTGAAAACGACCGACGCAATTCAATCAGCGTCGGCAATCCCGATTTGAAACCCACTCATGCCAACAATTTCGATCTTCTGTACGAGCACTACCTGAAGCCGCTCGGCATTCTGCAAGCAGGCTTCTTTTACAAAGACATCTCCGATCCTATCTATTCCGTAACGACGCCGATCACCTCCGGCACATTCGCCGGATTCAATCAAACTCAATCGGTCAACGGATCAAGTGCGTGGCTTACCGGCTTTGAGGTTGCATATCAGCAGCACTTGGGATTCCTGCCGGGGAGATGGAGCGGGTTGGGCATCTCTGCAAACTACGGTTACACCGCATCGGAGGCGCACAATGTGCCCGGACGAACCGACAATCCCGGCCTTCTTCGCCAGGCGCCACACACGTTCAACATCAGTCCAACGTATGATCGGGGACGACTCTCCATGCGAGTAGGAGTCTCTTACAACGCGGCCAATATCTTCAGCTACAACTTCACTGATGGCGCGGCTCTTGGAAAGAAGGGGCCGAACGGAGATCAGTACCTCTACGCGCACACGCAGATCGATGCGCAAGGAAGCTTTCGTATTGCGAAGGGTTTTTCGGCGATTGTGTCAGGCCTGAACCTGACGAATGAGGTATTTGGCTTTTATCAGGGCAGCCCGGTTTACCCGATCCAGCGCGAGTACTATCATCCGACGATCAGTGCTGGAATCCGCTGGACTCCAACCTTCGAAAGATAAGAGACTCCAGCTCGAAGCTCGGCCGGATTTACTCTTTGCCGGCTGAGCTTCCGCCATCGATGACCGAATGACATCTCGCAAATTAACAGTCACAAAGTGGGCTTCTATCTTGTTGCTGTCCGCACTGTGCTGGATGGCTGTACGTAACTATGTGACGGCGGCCGTGAGCACAGAACCACTTGGGCCGACCTTCGTGCAGGCCGATCCGAATCGCCAGTCAAGCTGGAAGGTTATCGTCTATGGTGACACTCGCTTCACTGACCCGAGCAATGTTGTTGCAGTAAATCCGAAAGTGCGACGCTGGCTAGTGCAGAAAATCGCCGACGAAGCACCCAGCGTCATCCTCTTGTCCGGCGATCTCCCCTACACCGGATCGAATGCAAACGACTATGCAGTTTTCCGAGAGGAAACGAAGCCGTGGCGTGATCGTGAGATCCACTTCTATCCAGCGCTCGGCAATCACGAGTTAAAGGGCGGCGACCAACTCGGCCTGGCGAACTGGTGGAGAACGTTTCCAGATCTAAATGGTCGGCGCTGGTACTCGGTGGCGTATCGGAATGCCTACTTCATCCTGCTCGACACCGATGCTCCACTCAATGATGGCAGTGAGCAGAGGACTTGGTTTGATCGTCAGATCGCGCATCTGCCAGCAAATATTAGATTCGTCTTTGTTGTGCAACACCATCCGCCGATCGCGGATCTGCCTATGGATCCTGGACACACTCCTCAGGCAAATGAGGTGGACTTCGCCCACCATTTGGAAGAGCAAGCCGCGGGTACGCGATTACCGTTCATCGTTGTTGCCGGACACATTCACAACTATGAACGCTTTAGCGAGAAAGGGGTCTTCTTCCTTATTTCTGGCGGAGGAGGTGCGAAACCACATGTCGTTCCCCGTGGGCCGCAGGATTTGTACAAGGATCCCAGCTTTCCCAATTACCACTACATGAAGTTCGCTATCGACGGGAAAACCATCTCGGCATCAATGATCAGGCTTGCAAATCCTGATGCCACTAGCGCAGTGTGGGAGATTAAGGATGCTTTCACAATCGAGTCGGGTCCCGACGGATGTGTGGCAGAACAGGCTCTGAAGTAGATCAATGCTATCGAGATCACCGCACACCAAGTCGCCTCGCCAAGTGATTGAATTCAGGTACCAGTACGCTCCTCGATGCTGTGAAACTCTGGATCAGCATATCGGGGTTCGAATCCCTGGGGGGCAGCCAATCTTTTCACTCACTCACTATTGCCGATTTCGATCGAGTCTTGATCTCATCGTCGCTTTTGCCCTCCTGGCCTGCGACTCTTCACATTGAAGCAGGCGATGAATAGGCTTGGCGTTGGTAAACGCAGCAGTGTTGGCCATCTGATTCTAAGGTGTACTCCAAGATTTCCTTACCCCCCTTTCATAGCTGCTGTGATTTGTATTGCTGTGAATGGTTGAGGCGGCAGTTTGTCTCATTGGATAACTAGTGCGTACATCATGACAGGTCATGGCCTTCGGGAATAGATATGTACTTGGCGTCGCGAACCACTTACGGTAGGCTTGATCGGACTTTTCACAAAACTGGAGGATATCCATAATGGGCCAGCAAACTCCGATCGAAACAGTCTTAGAGTGTTCGCAATGCGGACGGCCGCTCGCTCACTCCGACTTGGTCCAGATCGCTGGAAACTGGTTGTGCGCCGCGTGCAAGCCGGCATTCCTGAGTCGGCTGATGGCGAGCGGCGCTGCCGGCGCTTCGCCACTGGCCTGGCGGTACGGCGGATTTTGGGTTCGTTTCGGTGCACGCATCATTGACAGCTTGGTTTTCGTGGTCCCCATCCTGATCTTCGCGGCTGTGCTTATCCCAAACCTGCTGCGTGCGGGGAACCAAGCGAGAAACGCGGCCGGCGCACCCAATCCGGCCTTCTTCGGGTTCGGGATGATCACTTTTTTCGTTGCTTTTTACCTCCTGGCAGCTTGCTACGAGATCCTGTTCCTGAAGTACCGCAGTGCGACTCTTGGAAAGATGGCCTGCGGGCTAAAAGTGGTCCGATCCGACGGCCGCAGCCTGGGTTGGGGCGTATGCTTTGGGCGTTTCTTCATGTGGAATGTGGTCACCAGCGGCATTCCTTATTTAAATACCGTCCTCATGTTGGTTAGCTCCATCATGTTGGGAGTGGATGATGAGAAGCGAGCCTTGCATGACCGAGTATGTGACACGAGGGTCATCTACAAATAGGGCGTGCTGTGAACCTTAGTATCAATCCGTTCACATCCGGTGCGACACGCTCTTCCTCAAGCGATCAGTTGCCACCGTCGGGTATGGGAACTACAGCAGTCTCATGTCCCATTTGCGGAGGGGACGTAGTACCGATTGAAACTGATGGAGGATGGCAGGTCTGCGCGTTCTGTACCAGCCGACTGCAAATCTGCCTCTGGCCAGTTGTCCGGCAGGACACGACGCCGGCGACGGCTCTTTCCGCTCAAGCGACCTGTTTTTTTCATCCCGATAAGGCGTTTCAGGCTTGCTGTGAACGGTGCGGCCGGTTCGTCTGCCGGTTGTGCGATTTGCAATTAGGAGCCGAACACGTTTGCCCTGCTTGCTTTGAGCGCGGACGCGAGCACTCTGGTGCTGACGCCGGCAAAGCGGAATGGCGGTATC
>DATEMI010000415.1:0-3973 GCA_035275665.1 Terriglobales bacterium
CACGTGCGATGCCCGATTGTTCTGCACCTCCCACGATCAGAAACAATCCGGCAAAGAAGATGAGCAACGACCAATCCACTTCCCCATAGACGTCCTTCGAAGGATAGCGCGGATGCATCAACACCACCGCGGCGCCAACGGCTGCGACTAATGCCGGCGGAAATCCAGCCAGGAATCCTCCAAGCACGCCGATTGTGATCACGATAGGGAAGATCAGATGCGACTCGGGGCGGGTAAACACTTTTTGATTTGCGGGAGGCAAAGATATGCCGCTGTCTGATCGGAAATAGATCAAATACAAAATCGCCCAGTCCAGAAAAAGGCCGATCAAGGCTACAGGCCCCAAATGCACGAGGAAGTCCAAATATGGAATGCGCGACACCGACCCGATCAGAATGTTCTGCGGATTGCCGGTGATCGTCGCCGTACTGCCGATGTTCGACGCGGTTGCAAGCGCGAGAAGATATGGCGTCGCTCGACGGCCGGTTTGGCGGCTGATGCCCATCACTAGGGGTGCCATGAGTAAGCACACGATGTCGTTCACCAGGAACGCCGACAAAATTCCGCTGGAGAAGATCACGACCGGCAGCAGCCATCTCGAAGGTACGTGAGCGATGAAGATGTCGCTGATCCACTCGAAAAAGCCTGCAAGATGCAGCCCAGCGACCACCACCATCATGGCGAACAGAAGAACGATGGTCGCGTAATTGATGCTGCGCAGCCCCTGTTCCGGGCCGAGCACGCGAAAAGCAAACATCATTGCTGCGCCAATCACCGCAGCAGCGGGCCGATCGATGTGGGTTCCAGGAAATCTTCCGACGGCGAAAACCGTATAGCTGGCAAAAAATATGAGGTACGCGGCAAGAGAATGGTGGTCGAAAAGAATGGGCACGAGCGATGCGTGACCTCAGTCCACTAAAGTCACGTTCCGTTCATAGTACCTGACTGTTTCCTCCGAACTCTGGCCCGCACCTGACCCATCAACTCTTCTCGCTTGACATACAACAATCAGGGTGTATTTTGTTTGAAACATTTCTATTACGAAATGTTCAAAGCTCTTTGGTATGAAATCTCAGAAGAAACAGAACGGCGGCGAGCAAGCGGCGAGCAATTCAGCTCAAAGCTTCACTTCGGCTGATGTCATGGAGCTCACCGGAATTACCGCACGGCAACTTCAATGGTGGGATGAGCGCAAAATTGTGGTTCCTCAGCGCTGTGGACGCAATCGCGTGTATAGCCTCGACGATCTCGCAGAAGTGGCGGTGATCTGCGAGTTGCGCCGCAAGGGATTCTCACTCCAACGCGTGCGCCAGGTGATGCGCTACCTGCAGCGCGAGCTGGGAAAGAGGCTGATCGAGACGGTGACCTCGGGCAGCGAATATCACCTGCTCACCGATGGCAAACGCATTTACCTCGAAAACTCTGAACGGCAGATTGTTGATCTGTTGAAGAACTCTCGTCAGCCACTGCTCGCCATATGTCTGACCGATGCGGTTGAAGAAGTCCAAGCAGAAGTTCACAAGCGCCGCGTTTTGCGGCTGCACGGAAAGGAACAGCGCAACAGCGATTCCCGGCGATTGCGGCTACGCCGCAGCGCTTAACCACCATTCGCACGATGAGCATCCGCGATTGCGGAGCAACCCAGGTCGGAGGTGACCATGGTAGCTGAGCTAAACATCCTGACAGAGTGGATACCGGAGCAGATGCAGCCGGGCACGGTCTTCGTGCTGGAGAACGCGGGCGAAGTTGGCAAGAACGAAGATCCATATTGGGCCGTGCTAGCCTGCCCCGAATGCGGCACCCTGGGCCTGATTACTCGTCGCCAGATGGCAGGCATTACGCCGGTGATCTGCGGTTCGGAGAAATGCTCGGCGCACTTCTTCATTCGGGATGAGGACGTGCAGGTCTGCAAGCCCAACTAGCGCTTTCATAGCTCGCCTTCTTATTTTGACCGCGCGACAAGCAGCCGAATTGGGCCAAGAAGCCCTGCTGGAATCGGCTGCACTTTGTCCATGTCCTGCGCTTCAAAGCGAACGCCATACCGTGAATTCAGTAAACGATAATCGGGCAAGGCATGCCCGGCCATGTAGTTCAATGCGAGATTCGCGACCTCAACGCGAATGTCATTCTCCCCTGCACGCAGCAATGAAGTGACGTCGATTGAATATGGCGGACACCAAACCGATCCTGCTCGTTTGCCATCGACGTACACTACGGCAGCTTCCCGAATCGGCCCATCAAGCCAGGCCTGCATACCCGCGTGTAGCGTCTGCTCCGGCAGCGGCTTCCCTTCTCCAAAGTCGAGCTGCACTTCGCTGTTTCTCAGAGCGGATGCAGGAACCGCGATGGTCTTTTCATATGTAGCTGCTCCAGAGAAATAGCGCGACTCGGGATCGTCGGTCCAGGAGCGCAAATCATGCATGGTTTCGGTTTTGCCGCTGTTGCCGAATGTGACGCGCCAATCGTGGCTGATATCGATCGCGCTTGTCTCGACAGCGGAGGCCTTCCGAGTTCGTTGCAGTGAACCGCTCCGGGAAAAGACGATGACGCGCGAACCGTACGGCTCCAAATCAAGTTTGATCGTTGTTCGATTTGCACGACGATCAGCGACATTCAGATTCGAGACTGTCCCATTCATCGGATCCCAGAGTTGCATGCTGGCATCCGCGCCGCGAAAACTTGCTTCCGTGTTCACCTTCTGATTCGAAGTATTTGCAATGAAGTAGATGTCGGCGTCGGCTGTACGTCGGTGAATGAAGCCGACGGCGGGCGCCGCGGGTGTAAACGACACGTCTGCTTCCGTGAGCTGGGCGAGCAGGGCACTCAGTTTCTGCTCATCAGGCAGAAAATGAGCTTGTGAATTCCCGGACTGAAATAGACGCTGACTGATATTGCGAACGTCGGCGCTCTGCAAATCGGTGGCAAGGAGTCCTGGTGCCGCTGAGGGAAGCTGGCGTGTGGCGATCAGAACTCCGCCGGCTCGCGCGAAGTCTTCGAACTTGCGATAGGTCTCAGGCGAGATCGTCTCGGTGTTCGGCATAATCACCGCGCGATAGCGATTCGAGCCGAGAACTAATGTGTTGCCATCAATTCGACCTTTGTGCTGGAGAGCATCCTCATCGAAGAAATCGAAGCCATGACCACTGGCTAGAATGCTCTCAACTACATCTTTCCCAATCCAAGACTGCAAAGTCTGGAATAAATTCACATGGCCAGGCCGAAAGCTCGCCCAAGCGTCATCGTTGGGCAGGTAGACGGCGATATCGTTGACCGGATCGCCTTGACGCAGGAGATAGCTCACACGCTGCAGGTAGGCCGTGATGTCCGGCATCACGATCCACCAGGGATTCTTCTCATCGAAAACCGCGGCAGCGTAGAAGCGCCATCCCGGATATTCGACGCCGTCAGGTGTGTACGGCCAGCCATGACCGACGAACTGGTTTATCCCGTCGAGAAAGTGCCGGTCGGCTTCGGCTTTCATGTCCAACGGAGTGGCACGGAAGACCGGCGAGTGCAGCCAAGTCCAGGTTTCAGATGACGTGGCCGGCACGCCATAGATGTGGCTCGCCGAAGAAGCCCAGCGAGTCGCAGAGAGCGATTTCCATTGTGCTCCCTCGCCTTCGGGTAAATCCGCCAGCGAACTACTCGAGAGCTCTGCGGGAGGAATCCCATAACCTTGCATGCGAAATTTCGTGTGATTTTTCTGTGCCCACTCGTGAACCGTGGAGGCGAATCGTTCGTCAAAGAGTTCTGTAAGAGTCTTCCCCCAATCGCGGCGCACGGCTCGGCTCTTCGCATCGCTGCCTTCGGAGAGTTCCGGTAAATGTGGAACCAGGTCGTAGCCTCTCCGCTTTTGGAACTCCCTGAGAAAATCCGGACTCCAGTCGGAACCATAAACCTCCAGGCTGTCGCAGAAGACAGAGTATGGACGATCAACGGGAAACGCCTGCATCAGCCGATCGCCAACATGCCG
>DATEMI010000416.1:0-7188 GCA_035275665.1 Terriglobales bacterium
GGCATATGAATCGTGAAGTCCACGCGGGCGTTGTTGTGACTGTTCCCAAAATGGGAGCTGGAATCGCAGTTCTCGGAGTTGAAGAACCCGGGGTAAACCGCGCAAATCATCACGCCATCATTGAGCTTCACCACGTGAATCTTCACGTCTTCAGCCCCGGAGCCGCTCTTCGTGGCTGACACCTCGATCTGATCGCTGCTCGAAGCGCCGTTCGCGTCGATATTGCCATTAATGTCCTTAATAACCAGCACCTGGTCGGGCGCGAGCTTTCCCGTCCAATGGAACTCGCGGCCATTGTCAGTGCCCTGATCCTGGGCCGCGGCGAGTCCGGCGACCGCGAGCACGGCGGCGGCAATGCGGAAGCCGCGAAGAAGTCGGTTTTTCATCGATTCAATCCTCCGTCCAGAAGACGTGTACGCTGAGCCGATGTTAGCGGTTCGGCGAGCGGTAGTTCACCACTGAGGCACCGAGAGAAGGAGAAGGTTTGAGACAATAACAATCCTAGTAGATTTTCTCCATCTCACTGCGTGGTCAACCATAGTGTTTTCAAAGACTTAGCAGCAGGCCATTGTACCGATTCGGTGGACGAATGCGGCTAAGGTAATCTTCCTATCTGTCGCTCTCCACAGCTAGAGTCTTGGCATGGCAACGTTCCCGAAAGTTCACCCGTCGGTTCGAGCTCCAAGGACGACCTTCCCCAACCCCGAGCCTGCCGATTTTCGAGTAGAAGATAAGCTGGTGAAAGGCACGCTTCGCCGGCTTTCTATGACCGGCGGCTGTGCATTGCTGAGATCGAATGTCAAGACTGGCACGCTAGCTGAGATTGCAATACCCACGCCCATTGGCCCGGTCGTTGGCCTGATCGAATTTGTGGGCGGCGGAATAAAGCGGCAGGCAGACTCCGAGTTCGGCTTCCGCTTCGTCGCCTTCGACGACGATCACCACGAGCGGCTCAGCAAGGCTCTGCATCAGTTCGGATGATCTCAATCTCTTCACCACGGAGACACGGAGTCACGGAGAAGGATCTTTAAGTTCGTAGCCGATCGAATGATCTCAAAATAATCTGATCCCTTCCCCGAATCCTCCGTGTCTCAGAGTCTCCGTGGTGAATCAGGCAGTTCTATTGCTGCTTGTGCCTTCCGAACGAGAATCGCCGCCCCACGATGCACTTCACGATCAGGTGATCGGTTGAACTCGTGACTCCGATGCCGACGCCGAAGTTGAACTCCCATTTTGGCGACACGTTCAGGTCAATCGAGGGAAAGAAGTCCTGCTGTTGCTCCCGGAACGGATCGAATCCAGTGAGGTTGCCGTACTCGCCATAGTACTCAAGACCCGCGGCGATCTTTTTGGTCACGTCATAGCTGAACTTGAAATTGGGAGAAAACTCCGCGCCACGGCTCACGCTGGGTCCATGCCATGAGCGATCGAGGGTTGGATTAAACGACAGATACCACGGCCCAAGCTGCTTATCGACGATCGGCCGAATTTCCCACGTCCACGTATCCGGCGAGAAGCGAGCGCGTTGATATCCGATCTCGTTCGACAAGCTAACGCCCACCGGCCAATGCCAGCTCTCGGGCACGCGTACGCGCGGACGAATGTGGTCGCCCACCCATTCATAGCCGAAGCCGCGGTGCGCACTGGTGAAGATGTAGAACCCGGTTTCAAACCAGTTCGCAAAGCCCTGCGTGATCTCCACCGTTTCATGGACTGCGCCGGTCGTCGGCTCAGTTCCATCTGCGGCAAAGGGGCTGGCCGGAGCTGCCTTGGTGCCCGAAACTGTGTAATTGCTGTGCAGCTCGATCATCGTGTTGCGAGGTGGGACCATGTCGGAGCCATAGACCTGAATCTCATAGTTGCCTTGCGCGGAGGCAACAACGGGAACAAAGCAAAAGACGATAACCAAGAGGCAATTCGCAATCAGCGCATGTCGGAGCGGGCGTGGCGGCAGTGAACTGAAGTTTGGAAGAATTGTTTTCCCAGGCCAGGAGCGCATATCAGAGCACATCCAGCATACGCAGGCGCTTTGCGATTGCCTACTCCCCCACGCAGTCGCAACCGTCTTCTAATGTTCCTGTTGTGTGCTCGAAGTATCCAAATTCCCTGCGCAGGGAATTTGGCACGGAAATTTTTCCCGCGAGAAAAAAATTTATCGCCGGACCCGCATCAACACAGGAGATTCCCAAACGACCAGGGAATTTGCAGGGAAGCAGCAGCGAATTTACTCATAAGCGTCTCAGCAAGCCGAAGTTACAAGCCGAATCGGCCCATCTCGCGCTGAAGAGCAGAGAATTACCATGGAATCCTGGCCCTGACCGTGGGTTTCGATCTCTATTTGTTGATCTGCAGCGGTAGTTGCAACGGTCCAGGGATGGCGTATACAGCCGATTGTTCTCGAAATAGCACGTGGAATACCTCGGAGCCCCTCGATTCGACTCTGCGCTGAAACCACGGTCATTTCTAAGAGAAGTGACTTCTTGACGTGTGGGACGAGCCGCTATATTGTCTCTGCCGCGAGTGTAGCTGCCTCGACTTCTGCCGACGGAGTCCAACACTTTCCCGTGCCTTTTTCGCGCATCCTGAAGACCTCTCTCTGGACCTTTGCGGTTAGTTTCGCCTTCGTTATTCAATCGCGTGTGGCTATGGCCGACGGTATTCCTCCGGTCACCCCGGAAGAGCTGAAGATGACCAGCGAACCCCTTGCTCCGGGCGCTCCGGCGATCGTCCTGTTTCGTCAGGTCGACCGCGATGATCGCGGCCTCACTGCGCACGAGACTGACTTTGTGCGCATCAAGATTCTGACCGAAGAAGGACGTAAGTACGCCGACGTTGAGATTCCTTTCGTCAGGAGCAGCGGCAACAACGTCGTGGGGATCAAGGCTCGAACGATTCGGGCGGATGGCTCCGTGGTTGACTACGACGGAAAAGTTTTCGATAAGCAGATCATAAAGGCCAAAGGTGTGAAGTACATGGCCAAGACCTTCACACTTCCCGAAGTTCAAGTCGGCAGCGTGATCGAGTACTCCTATACGGTCGATTTGCCGGAGTACACGCTGTACGATTCGCACTGGATCCTCAGCGATGAACTGTTTACTAAAAATGCGGCCTTCTCGCTGAAACCCTACACAAACGATTACATTCCCTTCAATGTGCGCTGGAGCTGGCAGGGCTTGCCTGCAGGAACCGACCCGCCGAAGGAGGGTCCGGATCATGTGGTCCGGATGCAGGCTCACAACATCCCAGCGTTCCGCACCGAGGACTACATGCCTCCGGAGAACGAGCTGAAATCGCGGGTCGATTTCACGTATAGCGATGAACTCCCGGAGAAGGACGCGAACGCGTTCTGGAAGAAGCGCGGCAAGAAGCTGAACGGCAACGTCGAGAGCTTCGTCAACAAACGCAAGGCGATGGAGCAGGCGGTTGCGCAGATCGTGAGTCCTACTGATGCTCCCGAAGTAAAACTGCAAAAGATTTATGCACGGGTCCAGCAGTTGCGCAATACGACATACGAAGTGCACAGAACGGAGCAGGAGCAGAAGCGCGAGAAGGAAAAAGATCCCGGCAACGTTGAAGAGGTGTGGAAACGAGGCTATGGAGATGCAACTGAGCTTACGTGGCTGTTTCTGGGTTTAGCGCGCGCTGCGGGCTTAGAGGCCTCCGGCGTGATGGTTTCGGAGCGGCGCAACTATTTCTTTAACCCCGTTGTGATGGACGCTTACAAGCTCGACACCAATGTTGTCGACGTCAAGCTCAATGGCAAAGACACCTATTTCGATCCGGGCGTTGCGTACACGCCATTCGGGATGCTGACGTGGTCGGAGACTGGAGTTCAGGGTCTACGCCTCGATAAAGACGGCGGCACCTGGGTCCAAACGACCTTGCCGGAGAGTTCGGAGTCGTGCATCAAGCGCAACGCAGTCCTGACACTTTCCGATACCGGCGATTTGGAAGGGAAGCTCACCATTACCTTTACTGGTCTGGAAGCAATGCAGCGACGCCTCGACGAAAGAAACGAAGACGAGGCAGACCGACGCAAGTTCCTGGAGGACGAGGCCAAAACATACATTCCCGCAGCCAGCGAAATGGATTTGACCAACAAGCCGGAATGGAACAGCTCCTCGCCCACGTTCGTTGCCGAATACAAGATGAAGATTCCGGGCTGGGTTTCAGGCGCCGGCCGACGCGCGATGATGCCGGTCGGCCTCTTTAGCGCTCCGGAGAAACGTGTATTCGAGCATGCCGAGCGGGTGCATCCGATCTACTTCGAATACCCGTTCGAGAAAATGGATGATGTCACGATCATTCTGCCGGTCGGCTGGCAGGTAGGCAGCCTGCCGCCTGCGAAGATGCAAGACAGCAAAGCCGTCCTTTACGAGCTGAAAGTTGAGAACGACAAAGCCACTCTTCACCTGAGCCGCAGATTGAAGGTGGACATGCTTCTAGTGCCGCAGAAGTACTATCCAGCGCTGCGCAACTTTTTCCAGGTAGTGAGGTCCGGGGATGACGAACAGGTCGTGCTACAGCCAATCGGTACAAGCGCCAGCAAGTAAATTCAAATTGCTCTCAGTTCCGTTTTGGGCACTGGTGTGTATCCTCGCGTGTGCTCCACTATGTGCGGCTTCGAGCGAAGCTCCGCAGTGGATGCACGCAGTCGTGAACGCTCCTCTGCCGGCTCACGACGAGAAGACTGACGCCGTGCTGCTCTATTCCGAGACTAACGTCAATGTAATTTCCGCCGACAAGATCAAGAAAGTAGTGCGACGAGCTTACAAAGTCCTGCGGCCCAGTGGACGCGAGTACGGCACAGTATTTGTATCGATGAACTCGAACCGCAAAGTCACGAGTTTGCACGGCTGGTGCATCCCTGCACAAGGGAAAGACTACGAGGTCAAGGACAAGGATGGGGCCGAGATCTCAATTCCCAAAGTGGAAGGCAGCGAGCTGATCAGTGACGTCAGGATGAAGGTACTGCAGATTCCGGCGCCCGATCCGGGAAATGTCATTGGCTATGAATACGAGGTGGAAGAGCATCCGCTGGTGCTGCAGGATGTTTGGAGTTTTCAGCAGGAGGACCCCGTTCGGGAAGTTCACTATTCCCTCCAGCTCCCTGGCGGCTGGGAGTACAAGTCGGCATTCCTCAACTATGCCGAGGTAAAGCCGACGCAATCGGGCGGAAACCAATGGCAGTGGTCGCTTAGCGACATAAAAGGCATTCGCAAAGAAGATGATATGCCGCCGCTTGTGGGCGTCATGGGGCAAATGCTCGTGTCTTTCTACCCGCCGGGGGGAGCTGCGACGAACGGATTCGCGAACTGGGAGCAGATGGGCCGGTGGTACGCGAACCTGACGACCGGACGTCGCGATGCCTCGAACGAGATTAAACAGAAAGCCGCGGAGCTGACCGCATCGACTCCCACACAGCTCGATAAGATGCGCGCGATCGCGCGCTTCATGCAGCAGGACGTTCGTTATGTCGCCATTGAACTGGGCGTTGGTGGATGGCAGCCCCATTCGGCTGCGGAAATCTTTTCTCACCGCTACGGGGACTGCAAGGACAAAGCTACGCTGATGAGTTCAATGTTGAGTGCGATCGGAGTGGAATCCTACTATGTCGCGATCAACACCGAGCGTGGATCGATCACAGCGGATACACCTGCGAATCAGGGATTTGATCACGTAATTATCGCCATTAAGCTTCCTGATGGTGTGAACGATGCGTCACTGGTGGCTACCGTTACCGTTCCCAAAGTAGGACGAGTCCTGTTCTTCGATCCCACGAATGAGTTTGTTCCTTTCGGTCAAATCGGAGGTTATCTGCAGGCGAATTATGGTCTGCTGGTCACCTCCGACGGTGGGCAATTGGTTGAATTGCCGGAGCAGCCGCTGAACATGAACAGCATCACCCGTACGGCGAAGTTCACACTCGATCCGACTGGCAAATTGGAAGGGAGCGTCGAGGAAATGCGCATGGGCGACCGCGCATGGACGCAGCGTGAGGCGCTCCGTGCTGTAACCAGCAACACTGAGCGAATCAAGCCGATCGAAAGCTTGCTTGCAGGCTCCCTCTCGAACTTTCACATCACCAAAGCTTCTATAGTCAACCTGACGCATAACGATCAACCCTTCGGCTTCAACTACACCTTTGAAGCCGAGAACTACGCGAAAACCGCGGGCGATCTGCTGCTCGTGCGTCCGCGCGTAATTGGAAGCAAGTCGCGTGGAATCCTGGAAACGAAGGAGCCGCGCCAGTTCCCCATTGAATTTGAAGGCCCGATCGAGGACACCGACAACTTCGAAATTACCTTGCCGGCTGGATATCAGGTGGACGAGCTGCCGCCGCCGGTCGACGCCGATTTCGGCTTCGCCAGCTATCACTCAAAAACCGAAGTAAAAGGCAATGTGATCGACTACAAGCGCACGTTTGAGGTCAAAGAACTTAGCGTGCCGGTAAATAAAGCCGACCAACTGAAGAAGTTCTATCGGATTATCGCCAGCGACGAGCGGAACACGGCGGTATTGAAGCCGGCGAAGTAATCTTGTCGAACGTTTGCCGCGAATGCCGTGATTGTTGGCGAGTTTTGTCCCGTTCCGGCGTCATGTGACCTTCGTAATTACCTTGTCCCGACAAACCTCCGCGAAGATGGCGCCATGAAGCTGCGCATCTGCTTCCTGGTAATGTCGCTTTCGGCACTGATCTGGTACGCCGTCGTCCAGCTCGCACCGAGCGGGCGCGCGGCAACCGTCTCCGCGTCATTCCATCAGCTCGGAAAAACCGCGCTCACTCGAATCGAGAGTGCGCAGGAAGCTGAGTCGGAGTCGGAATTCCAGACGCGCATTGCTAACGCCGATGTGGCCATGGACATCGCGCGACGATCAGCGGTGAGCGCTGCCGATCAACGCGAATTCGCGCAGTTAATGAGTTATATGCTGGCAGTGAAGCAGGATCACAACCTCGCGCTCGTCAGTTCCGATCCCAGCCAGCCTCCAGATCATGATGCCGTAAACAACGCGCGCTCCGCCGCCGAAACTACTTTCAAATAGCTACTCGACCTCGGCGGTCGTAATCTGACACATGACTCCCAATCAGCTTGCGACAATTCCTGAAGCACATCATCTTTATCATCGACCGGCAATTCGGGTGCAGTCCGGGTACCGTTTTGTGGGAGGCCTCGTTGCGAGCTGATC
>DATEMI010000417.1:0-7618 GCA_035275665.1 Terriglobales bacterium
CTTCACACCCGGTGACCATCGTCGATGGAATCCGTAAGCGTTTTTCGCAAGCCAAAGTCGTTTACTCGCAAGGCATAGGACTCACAGGACCAATCACGCGAGCTATTCCGTCTGATTCGCTCTTCACCGACGCGTCCCGCAAACAGCACGGATTGAAAGCGGAATATTTCGGGAATGTCGATCTCAAAGGCGCTACCGTGATGAGCCGTGTGGATCCCGACGTGAATTTTGCCTGGGGAGATCGCGGCATCGACCCTCAACTGCTGAAGAACTATTCCGTGCGTTGGACCGGAGTCATCGTACCGCCGATTACCGGCGACTATCTCGTAGGCTTCACCGGGCAGGATGGATTCCGCATGTGGCTCGATGGGAAGCTCGTCGCCGAGGAATGGACGATTCACCATCCCGCCGACACCATCACCACCAAAGTCCATCTCGAAAAAGGCCATGCGTATTCGGTGAAGATCGAATACTTCCAGACTATCCGCAGCGCAGAAGCGCGTCTGGTTTGGAGCAAGCCCGGCGATGGTCAGGAAGTGATCGACGTCGCCCGCAATTCCGATTTGGTCATCATGGTCCTCGGACTCTCGCCGCGTATTGAGGGCGAGGAGATGAATGTCCACACCGAAGGATTCTCCGGCGGAGATCGCACCAGCCTCGATCTGCCCGTGCCGCAGAAAGATCTGCTCGAGCAGATTTATGCCTTGGGCAAGCCAATGATGTTAGTTCTCACGAATGGAAGCGCGTTGGGCGTGAATTGGGCCGACGAGCACCTTCCCGCGATTCTCGAAGCCTGGTATCCGGGTGAAGAAGGAGGAACCGCTGTCGCCGAAGCCATTGCAGGTGATTTCAGTCCGGGTGGTCGCCTGCCAGTCACGTTCTATAAATCCACCGACCAGCTACCCGCCTTCGAAGACTATTCGATGGCGAAGCGGACTTATCGTTACTTCGATGGCGAGCCGCTGTACCCATTCGGCTACGGGCTGAGTTACACAACGTTCGCGTATCGTAACCTGCAGATCGATAATCCCAGTGTTGCGGCGGATGGAACCGTGCGTCTCTCAGTCGATGTCGCGAACACAGGTCAGAGGAAGGCCGAGGAAGTAGTCGAACTGTACCTCACACATGAAGCAGTACCGGGCGCCGCCATACGTGCACTGAAAGGATTCCAGCGCATAGCCCTTGATGCAGGAGATCAACGTACAGTGTCTTTCACATTGAGCGGTCGTGACTTAGGAATCGTAGATCCCGAGGGTAAACATCGTATCGTTCCCGGCACAGTTGACGTCTGGATTGGAGGCGGTCAGCCTGTCTCCCGAAATGGAACTACGGCTGCGGGCGTGAAAGGACAGTTCTCAATTACATCCGAGGCCCGGCTGCCGGATTAACCGTAAGGTGCCTTGCGCTCAGTTTCCCCTGGCCTGCGTGCTGCTGTGGTCTGCCAGCCAGGACTGCAGGTTTGAGCCTTGCAGTTTCTTCAGGTCAGTGCATGAATTGATGCGCTCGACCGCCTGACGCAACGTCCGTTCCGAAGCGGGAAGCGGATGCACTTTGAAGAACGCGCTTACGTTGGAAGCGGCATCCTCGTTGCAGAACTGGCCGGCAGCATTCACGATCACCGACCCGCTGGACGTCGTGAGCTGCTTTTCGACATCGTTCCAGTGAGTCTGAATGTACTTCCACGCTGGATTGCGAGTTTCAGGATGACGCAGAAAGTCTCCGATGTAATAGGCGGCATCCTGGTTGCGAATGGCACTCGAGGTTCCAAGCTGAATCGCCTTTGGCAGAATCTCTGGATTCTCAAAATGGGAAAGTGCATTCATGTAGCGGCGGCGCAGCACCTGATCGGACGTTCCATTTAAGGCGTGTACAAAGCGATCGAAGAGCGCCTGGTCCCCCTGCGTTGCGGCGATTTCCATCGCTGGAGGAGCCATTAGAGAATCGACGCTATCGGGATTTTGCAATACCTTGTCGGTGATCTGTCGGGTTTCGGTAATGACGTCAGGATCTCGTCCGACAAGCCCAAGAGTTTCGAAGAGATCGGCATGGAGCGCCTTCTCTTCCACATCGCTGGTATTTGCAGTCTCCGCGTAAGGAGGCTTGAGCAGCGAGCGCACGAATTGACGGAACTGATCGCGATCCTGATCGCTGACCAGCTTGTCATTGATGTACTCGAGACTGGTCAGCACCTCATCCCACACCTGCCGCTGACGCTCACCTTTTAGATGCGAAGTCAGGTCGAGATAGTGGCTGATCGAAATTCGTCCAACGTGCACGAGCGCCCATTCGTCGCCGAGCATGGAGATGCGTTCGGCGGGATTGAGTCCAGACTCCAGCGCTTGCGTTAGCTTGTCGCGCAAAGAGGCGTCGTATTCGGTGCGATAGTAACCGCGTCCGTTGGCGTTCGCGAACACCGGAGCCGGCGCGGAGATCTTCGTTTCCTGACCGCGACTCTGTAGCAGCAGACAAGACGCCGGACTGTCGGAAGACGCAGCTCTCCAGCAGACGGGAATCGCCCACATCTGCGGTGAAGTGCCAAGCAGTTGTCTATCGGCAAAGAAGCGCTCCTGCGAGATGGTGACCTGAGGATCTTGAGAGACATGCAGCAACGGTTCGCCGGCTTGCACCACAAAGCTCGACATGATTTTGTCTGCCGGCTTATTCGACGCTGCCGTGATGGCGTTCCAGAAGTCTTCTGCAGTGGCATTGCCGTAAGAGTGCGCTCGGAGGTAGTTCTGCACGCCTTTTCGGAACAACTCAGGATCAGCGTAGTGCTCAACCATGCGCAGAACGGCCGCAGCTTTGCCGTAGGCAATTCCGTCGAACAGTTCATTGATTTCGTCGGGTGTTTCAGCTTTTTGGCGGATCGGACGCGTATTCTTCAGGGCGTCGAGGACGAGTGTGCGATTTGTATCGACAACATCTTCGAGCTCCGCGTGCCATTCCGGTTTCCACTTTGCGACTGGCTTCGATTCCATCCAGGTTGCAAAACCTTCATTGAGCCAGAGATTGTCCCACCATTTCATGGTGACAAGATCGCCGAACCATTGGTGCGCCATCTCGTGTGCTACGACTGCGGCGACGAGTTGGTAGTTGTCTACGGTTGCGATCTTTGGATCAAGCAGCATCTCGCTCTCGCGGTAAGTAATTGCTCCGGCATTTTCCATGGCTCCAGCTTCGAAGTCAGGGATGGCAATCAGATCGAGTTTCCCGAATGGGTACTTGATGCCGAAGTAGTCGTTATAGAAATGCATGATGTACTCGGCAGCCTCGAGCGCGAACTTTCCTTGATCTTTTTTGTCGGGCGTCGCGCAGGCGCGAATTGGAATGTCATCGGCCGAGCCATCCACGCATTCAAAGTCGCCAACCAGCATGGCGACCAGGTATGTGGAGAGCTTTTTGGTAGTCGCGAACTTCAGAGTGTGCTTGTCTGGCTCTGGGCCGGGAGTGTCGGAGATCAGTTTCTCGTTGGAAATGGCGGTGTCGCCTTTATCCACTACCAGCGTGATCGCGAATGTCGCTTTCTTATCGGGTTCATCAAAGCACGGAAACGCGCGACGAGCATCGGTCGGCTCAAACTGTGTCACCGCATAACGACGTTTCGCCGTTTGGCTGAGATAGAAACCGCGCAATTTGTCGTTCAATATGCCGGTGAAGACAATGTGCAGACGCGCGCTGCCTGCGGCGAGTGTACGTGGCGCGATGATCGTCGCCTGCTCTCGATCTGGATCGACCGTGACCTTTGCCGTTTGAGGAGTGCCGTGGAATTCAACCATAACGGACGTGAACTTGATCTCAGCCGCATTCAGCGTAATCAGCTTCGTAGGCTTAAGAATTCGAACATCAATAATTTCGTCGCCGGCAAACGTGGCGATCTTCAAATCAGGAGTAAAGCTGAGTTGGTAATGTTCGGGTACGACTGCCGTTGGCAGGCGCTGCGCCTCGACTCCGGAGCAACAAAGCAACAATACACACGAAACAATCAGGTTTCTCATCCTCGCTCCTCAATGTACAGCGAGTTCGCCGTTCAGCACTGTGGCACGGCAATGTTCCGTGCCGAACCAGTAGCAAATCTCGCGATAATCTTTCACATCAAAAATCGCCAAGTCAGCGTCTTTTCCGAGCTCGATACTTCCCTTGCTACCAGCGAGTCGCAGTGCGTGCGCGCCGTTTATAGTCGCGGCGGCGATTGCTTCCGCGGGAGTCATGCGCATTTGCGTGCAGGCCATTGAAAGCATCAAGGTCATGCTCGTGGTGGGCGACGTTCCCGGATTGAAATCTGTCGCCAGCGCGACCGCGGCGCCGGCATCGATTAAGCGTCGTGCCATTGGATACGAGTGCGCGAGGAAATAGGAAGCTCCCGGAAGCAGAGTGGCAATGGTGTTCTGATCGGCAAGAGCTTCGAGATCTCTATCGCGCAGGCAGTCGAGGTGATCGAACGAGGCCGGATCGAATTCCGCTAGGCTCGACAGATCATGCGGAGTGAATTGGCACACGTGCGCGCGTACGCCCAAGCCGGCTGGTTTGGCAACGGCGAATACGCGCTCGGTTTGCTCCAATGAGAAAGCTCCGCGCTCACAGAAGACGTCCACGAACTTCGCGAGTTTCTCTTCCGCCGCTTTAGGGATCATCTGTTTACAGACTACGTCCACGTATTGATCTGCCTTGCCCTGAAACTCCGAAGGAACCACATGCGCTGCCAGCAGAGTAGGGACAATGGTGCCTGGCCACTGAGTTGCCGCACAGCCAATCGCACGTAGCGATTTGAGTTCCGAATCGGTACTCAGACCGTAACCGGATTTAGCTTCCATCGTTGTGGTTCCCGATTTCTGCATTCGCTCGCAAGCATGCAGAACCTTGCAAGACAGTTCTTGCGGGGTTGCGCTCCTCACGCCTTCCACGCTGGAGCAAATGCCACCTCCGGCTCCAGCTATCTCCTCGTAAGTGCTGCCATGAATGCGCTTCTCGAAATCAATCAGCCTGGGAGCTGTGAAGACCGGATGCGTGTGCGAATCGACAAATCCTGGAAGGACTACGGCGCCAGTGCAATCGAAGCTCTCGAGGTCGGAGCGATCTTCGCTCGACAAGCTGTTTGTGACTTCGCTGTCACGGCCAATAGCGGCAATCTTGCCTTCCTGAATCAGAACAGCTGCATTGTTGACGATACTCAGATTTGAGAGATCCTGCTTTCGTCTTGGCTGCTCTTTGCCGCTGGGATGTTTCAAGGTCAGCAATTGACCGATGTTGGTCAGCAGCAGTGGTCGAGTTTTCTCTCGCAATTCCCTAGCGATCACTCTGAGTCACCGGAAACTGACTTACGCGTGATTGAGCGATCCGCCGCCACGGAACCTTGTGACTTTGCTTTCCCGGACTGCATCGGCAGGTGCACGCCTTTGCGTTCTGCAAACTGCTGAGCTTCCTCGTAGCCGGCATCCGCATGGCGAGCGATTCCGATTCCGGGATCGTTGGTGAGCACGCGCTCGATGCGCTTGGCCATGAGATCGGTTCCGTCGGCGACAGTGACCTGGCCTGCGTGCTGCGAGTAGCCGATGCCTACGCCACCTCCATTGTGAATCGAGACCCAGCTTGCGCCACTTGCGGCGTTGAGAAGCGCATTGAGGAAGGCCCAATCCGCGATCGCATCGCTGCCGTCCTTCATTGCTTCGGTTTCCCGGAATGGAGAAGCCACTGAACCGCAATCGAGATGATCCCGGCCAATTACGATCGGAGCCTTGATCTTGCCGCGCTTGACGAGATCGTTCATGGCAAGCCCAAATTGGGCACGCTCGCCATAACCGAGCCAGCAGATGCGCGCAGGCAATCCCTGGAAGCGAATGCGTTTGCGCGCAAGGTTGATCCATCGGCTCAGGATTCTATTTTCGGGGAACATTTCTAAGATCAGCTCATCAGTGAGGGCAATGTCGGATGGCTCGCCCGAGAGCGCTACCCACCGAAATGGACCGCGTCCTTCGCAAAAGAGCGGACGAATGTATGCGGGCACGAATCCGGGAAAGTTGTAAGCATTCTTCACGCCGCGTTCGAAAGCAAACGTGCGAATATTATTGCCGTAGTCGAACGTAACTGATCCTGAGTTCTGCAGCGCCAGCATCCCTTCGACATGTCGTGCGATCGAATCGAGAGAACGTTCCAGATAGCCTTTTGGATCACGTCGCCGGAGTTCGTCCGCTTGTTCGACTGTCAACCCGGAAGGAATGTAGCCATTCAGAGGGTCATGCGCCGAAGTTTGATCCGTGAGCAGGTCGGGTTTGACTCCGCGCGCTGCCAATTCGGGAATTAGATCTGCACAGTTTCCGATCAGCCCGACTGAGATAGCCTCCTTCTTGCGAATCGAGTTCTTCAGAATTCGCAATGCCTCGTCGAGCGTGTTGACCATGAAGTCGCAATAGCCGGTTTTAAGGCGTTTCTTGATTCGCTCCGGATTTACGTCAATGCCAAGGAAGCAGGCGCCAGCCATGGTTGCAGCTAATGGCTGAGCACCGCCCATCCCCCCCATGCCGCCACTGACGATGAGTTTGCCGGCGAGATCGCCTCCGAAATGCTTCTCCCCTGCCGCCGCAAAAGTTTCAAATGTGCCCTGGATGATTCCCTGCGAACCGATGTAGATCCACGATCCGGCGGTCATCTGGCCGTACATCGTGAGGCCGGCGCGTTCAAGTTCGTTGAACTTTTCCCAATTCGACCAGTGCCCTACCAGGTTTGCATTGGCGATCAACACGCGCGGAGCATAGTCGTGAGTTTTGAAGATGCCGACTGGCTTGCCCGATTGCACGAGCAACGTTTCATCCGATTCGAGAGTGCGAAGTGAGCGAACGATCGCGTCATAGCATTCCCAGTTGCGAGCGGCGCGTCCAGTACCGCCATAGACGACTAGCTCCTCAGGACGCTCAGCAACCTCATCATCGAGGTTATTCATGAGCATGCGCAATGCAGCTTCCTGCTGCCAGCCTTTACAGGAAAGCTGCGTTCCGCGCGGAGCCTTGATGTGGGTCTTGATCGCTGGGGGAACTTCGGCATCAACCGGCATGAGAGCTCTCTACCTCATTTGAGCAAACGCTTTAGCCTACGTCCTCGGCATGACGCTAAGCAAGACGGCTACTGGCTATTTGGAGAGCTAATACCAAAGCACGGCACGGATCACAAGGATTTGAAAGGTAGAAATCAACTACGTAGTAGGTATCTGTTGATACCGGGTATCTGTCAAGATCCTTTGCACGCGCGCGGTCCGTGTCGTGTTGTGAGTTCGGAGAGTTCTCTTAGCGCCGCAGATGTCACCAAGTATTGTAGGCGGTGCCGTCGCTGCCGGTAGCGCTCGATCCACTATGAACGTCCGTAATTCCTGGTTCAGTTTGGTCGAGACTTTGGAGCGTATCGGAGCTCTCGGTTTGCCAGGTGTCGGACGAGCCGGTGAATGGGTCCTTCGGAAGGGCTCGTAGGTACCCGGCATCGACCAGGTCTTGCAACGTTTGCGGAGCCTTTTCCTTGTCCATGGTGTAGTTGTCGATCTGGTCGCGCATGGTATGCAGATCCTGGCGCAGCACAGCTTCTTTGGCGCGGACGACTGACTGCTCGTACATGGGCACGGCGATGGAGACAAGAA
>DATEMI010000418.1:0-4126 GCA_035275665.1 Terriglobales bacterium
TCGCTAAAGAATTGGGGCTTGCCATCGGGTCGATAGGGTTTACGCGCCAGAAATGTATCGAGCGACTCCGCAAACAGCTCGACGGCCTGGGTTTTTCTTGATGGCCGTGTTGCGCGGTCGCGGCAACAAGCGTGTTCCTGACGAACAACTCATTGCGAATTTAGTCCGCCTGAAAACGTTAAAAGCGCGCCGCAGCTTTCTTACGCGGCATCGTGCCGTGGTCCTGCCGGAAACCGTGCAGCGGTTGGCTCCGCAAGTGGTCGATAAAATCCGTGCTAGTCCAAGCGATGCTCTTAATTTAGCGGAATGCCTCGTGCTGATCGCTCAAAGGGTGCGCTCAAAAGAAGACCTCGCGCTGGCGCTGCGAGCCAAAGGCAACGCACTGTACGCCAGCGGAAACAATCGCGCCGCGGTGGAGAATCATGACCAGGCGCTGGAAATTTACGACTCTTTGAAACTGCTGAGGGAAGCCGCTCGCACCCTCAGCAGCTCCATTCAGCCGCTGATCCTCATGGGCGCTTACGATCGTGCTCTTGCCGCCGCCAACCGCGCGCATGCGATCTTTACCGAATTAGGGGAGGATCGCCGCCTCGCCACGCTCGACAATAATGTCGGAAACATTTACCACCGCCAGGACCGCTTCGACGAAGCGCTCAAGTATTACGAGCGCGCGTACCAAGGACTCTCTCGCCATCAGGACTGGGAGCACGTCGCGGTAACACTCCATAACATGGCCATGTGCCTGATCAGCTTGAACGATTTCGCGCGTTCGCTCGACTGTTACCGCAAGGCGCGCGAGCTCTGCGTGAAATACGACCTGCCTCGCCTTCGCGACCAGGCCGACTACAACATCGCCTATCTTTACTATTTCCGAGGCGAATATAGCAGCGCCATTGAAATGCTGTTCGCCACGCGTCGTGCCTGTGAAGTCAGCGGTGATGCCTATCACTTTGCCCTTTGCCATCTCGACTTGTCCGACATTTACCTCGAGTTGAACCTCAGCGAAGAGGCCCGCGAGACTGCTCGCGAAGGATTTTTGCGGTTTGAAAAGCTCGGCATGACCTACGAGGCGGCCAAATCCCTCGCTAACGAGGCCATTGCCTACGGTCAGCAGGGCAAGAGTGTCCAGGCCCTCGAGCTGTTCTCGAAGGCTCGCGAAATGTTCGCCCGTGAAAAAAATCTGGTGTGGTCCTGGTTGCTCGATCTTTATCAGGCGCTGCTGCTGTTTCATGAAGGCCGGTACTTTGAGGCGCGCCATCTTTGCGCGGGAGCGGCGGAATTTTTTGATCAAAGCGTGTTGCCCAGCAAAGCCGTACTTGCTCGACTACTGCTCGGACGTATTGCCCTGCAAATCGGTGAATTACCGGTTGCGGAACGCGAAGCGCGCGCCGCCATTGGCAAATTGTCGAAACTCCAAGCTCCCGTGCTCGTTTATCAGGCTCATTTGCTTCTCGCACAAATAGCCGGCACTCGCGGTGATCGTGCCGCCGCGTACGCCGCTTATCAGGAGGCCCGGAAGGCATTGGAAGCCTTGCGCACACGGCTACGCAGTGAAGAGTTGAAGATATCGTTCATCAAGAATCGCATGCATGTCTACGAAGCCCTTGTCGATCTTTATCTCGACGAAGACAATCGAGAAATTTCCGTGGATCAGGCTTTCGCTAGCATTGAGGCCGCCAAGTCTCGCAGCATGATTGAAATGATTTTTCAGAGCGGCCAGAGCTTGCCGCTAGGAGATGCCGGCCAGAGCGAGCTGGTGCGGAAGATCCGCGATCTGCGCGAACAACTCAACTGGTACTACCATCGCATCGAACTCGAGCAGCTTCGCCCGGAAGAGAAATCGCAGGAGCGCGTTGCTGTTTTGCAACAGCAGGTTCAGGAGCACGAGAATGAACTGCTGCGCGCTTTGCGCGAACTACCGGTGCAAGAGCGAGAGAACGCAACGCTGGAAGCTCCGGCAGATTTTTCTCTTGCAAAGTTGCAAGCAGCGCTTCCCGGCAACACCGCGTTGGTGGAGTATTATTCCGCCGGTGATCGCCTGGTTGCTGCGGTGGTTACGCGAGAGTCGATAAAGATTACGCCAGTCACACTGGTTTCGCGCACGACGCACTTGCTGCATCTCCTGCGCTTTCAATTCTCAAAGTTCCGCATGGGTACGGTTTATCTCGAACGCTTCGAACAGGCTCTTCTACGTGCCACGATTGGGCACTTGGAATCGCTGTACAACGAGCTCATCGCCCCACTACGCTCCGGTATTAATGCCAAGCACTTGGTGTTCGTCCCGCACGGCCCGCTGCACTTTCTCCCATTTCACGCTCTGCGTAACTCCGGTCAGTATCTCTGCGACTTTTACACTATCTCGTACGCTCCCAGCGCAACCGTGTTTGCCATCTCGCAACAAAAGTCTGCAAGCAGTGCATCCGCTTCCCTCGTTTTCGGGGTCCCTGACGAGCACGCTCCAAACATCTTGGATGAAGTGCAATCTGTAGCTCAGCTTCTCCCTTCCGCCGAACTCTTTGTGGGCAGGCAAGCCACTTCGCAGCTTCTTCGTGAGAAAGGGCCGGAAACAGGTTTGCTGCACATCGCCACTCACGGGATCTATCGGCAGGACAATCCGATGTTTTCCGGCATTCGGCTCGGGGACGGCTATCTCAACCTTTATGATTTGTACCAAGTCCGACTCAGCGCGCGCTTGGTGACGCTAAGCGGTTGTGCGACCGGCATGAACTTTGTGGCTGCGGGCGATGAGCTCCTTGGCTTGCAGCGCGGACTTTTTTGTGCCGGCGCCACGTCGTTGCTTCTTTCACTTTGGGATGTCCATGACCGAAGCACTGCCGAGCTGATGCAGCATTTTTATGCGGGGTATGTGCAATCCGGCGATATGGCTGGGTCTCTCCAATCCGCGATGCGTCAGCTGCGAGAGCAATACGCGCATCCGTACTTCTGGGCGCCGTTTGCACTCATTGGGAAACTCCCGCCGTCCGGGCCTCAGCTGAATTGACCTTCAATTCGAATAGAACTGGTGATACTTTAGCCGGATTAGACCGCTTTGACTTCTCGTTTCCAACCGTATTGAATTGTATCCCCAAATAATTTATGCCCGGGCGTTGTTTTGGCCTGAGATCAGAGGATCCGAGCGTGATTGCGATTTCCCTATTTGGAAAGAAGGCTGCACCCTTCGCAAGATATCTCAGCGCGCTGTGGCGCGAGAGCACGTGGCGCGATTCCGTGCTGTTGGTGAGCTGTGTCGCAGTGCTGTGGTGCGTGCCCTGCGCCAGCGCCCAGACAACTGCGACCATTAAAGGAAGTGTTGCCGATGCAGTAGGGACGCCGGTTGCATCCTCGATCGTGAAGATTGAAAACCTTGAGACCGGGGCAGTGCGAACCACGGTCACAGATGACGCTGGCCGCTTTCTGCTCACACTGCTTCCGGTCGGAGAGTATGAGATAAGGGTAAGCAAGACAGGATTTCAAGACGCAGTCCGTAGCGGCATTCGATTGGCCGTGGGACAAGAGGCCAGCGTGGATCTTGTGTTGCAAGTGAGCGCCGTAAAATCCGAGGTTCGCGTCAATGGTGACGCATCGGTCGTCAGCACGACAACTCAGGATATTTCGGGCCTTGTGGGCGAGAGGCAAATCAAAGATCTTCCTCTGAACGGGCGGAGCTATGACCTCCTGTTGCCGCTCAACCCTGGGGTCGTCAACTTTACGTGGATGAAAACGGGCGGCACGGGAATATCCAATTCGACGACCGGAAACAACTTCGCGGTTTCCGGAAACAGGCCGCAGCAGAATTTATTTCTGCTGAATGGAGTGGAATTTACCGGCGCGGCGGAAAACAACATGCAACCTGGAGGCACAAGCGGGATGCTGCTGGGCGTCGACGCGGTTCGCGAATTCAACGTGCTGCGGGACTCCTACGGGGCTGAATTCGGGAAGCACCCCGGGGCGCAAGTGCTGATCGTTACCCAGTCGGGAACCAATCAGTGGCACGGAACCGCATTCGAGTTTCTTCGCAACAACGTTCTGGACGCTCCAAATTTCTTTGACCGCGGTGATGCGCCGCCGTTTCAGCGGAACCAATTCGGAGCTTCCGCAGGAGGGCCACTGCGGAGTGAAAAGACAT
>DATEMI010000419.1:0-10174 GCA_035275665.1 Terriglobales bacterium
CCTGCGATCTCGAAATTGAGCACCTTGCCCAACGGAATTCCCAAGCCAGCCTTGTAATGCGACAGCATACCCAGCGTGGTGTAAGGACGCTTTACTGCGGTCAGCAAAGCGCTGGTGTTTGCCAGTCCCAGCTCAAGCAGCGGCGAGACGCGACCGAGATTCATTTCGAAATGGTTATTGAAATCGCCAGTGAATCGTCCGGTGCTGAGGCCGAGGGAAGTGTCTCCGGTCGGCGCAGTTCCCGTGACGGTCACAACGTACTTCAGGACGGGAGTCGGCGTCGCGAAGCGCAGGCCGAAGCGCATGTCGCCCATCGCGTTGTATCCCGAGATGGGAGCGGTTTGGGTTGTTGAAGTCTGGGTGGTTGTAGCGGTAGTGGCCGATGAGAACAGCGGCTGATTGTAAGCCAGGTAAAACGGCGCTCCTACGGAAATCCCGAACACCTTGTTGAAGCTATAGCTGACCGTTGAATCGATCGTGCTCGTCCAATTCGCAGACGAGTCGTAGCCCTGCGACAAGTTGGTGTACGAGCTAAAGCCTTTATCAGGGATTCGCAGCGACGGTGTCGTCGGATTCGACTGCGCGAAGCAAGCCGAAGCCCCGACCGTCAGGATCAGGAGTGCCAAAACAGAACTTCGCGTAAACATATCGTTTATAAAATCCTTTAGTTTCGCTTGGATTTGCTGGGAAACTGTGCTGTGGAAATATTGCCGGGTAACTCACAAGCAATAAACAGAAAGATCGAGCCAGGGAGTTACGAAAGGGAAGTCTTCAAAGCTGCCCGTTGAGAAGGGTGCGAAACGGGGCTATTTTTGGCCGAAAACAGAAGCGGCACTCGCCAGGCGAGCGCCGCTTCTCTAATCAGCCAGCCACGAACTCAGTCGGCGTACTTAACAGAGCATCCATACGGACGCGTTGTGGCAACGGCTACGGCTTTTCCTGACATCGCTTCCTGCAGCGCATCGGAGACGTAGTTGTTTGCGCCGTTTACGTCAGAAGCATCGGTTGTGGCTTTATCATCGATGGCGCCGTTGTAGATGATTTGGCCCTGCGGGTTGATCACGAACATGTGTGGCGTGGTCTTCGCGCCGTAGAGATGTCCGATTTCCCCTTTTGGATCGAGCAAGGCCGCAGTTGGAACTGCATGCATCTTCTGCAGATAGTCGTTCTCCTGATCGGCGGTGACGTAACCTTGCGATCCGGGTGACGAAGAAATCATCGTCAGCCAAATCACGCCTTTGCTCGTCCACTCCTGCTGCAACTTCTGCATGTTGCCGCTCTCGTAGTGTTTCTTGGTAAATGGACATCCATTGTTGTGCCATTCCAGAACTACGAATTTCCCGTGGTAGTCAGAGAGTTTGTGCGTTTGTCCGTGGCTATCGGTTCCAGTAAAGTCCGGAGCCTGATCGCCCACCTTTACTGCGAACGCCGAAAGCGTGAGTAGTGCTAAAACGGGGAGGAAAATACGCGTTCTCTTCATAACAGGTGCACTCCTTTAACTATGCTTTGGAGCCGAGGTCTTCCGAGAACTCTTCATTGCCGTGACCGGCACAACGACATTGTAAGCCTTGTCGTTCGCGATAAGCAGGCCTTTCAGCTCCCTGACTGGATGATCCAGCTGCTCTGATTTTTTGAGCCGCACTGAAGTCATTGCTCCGGATTTCGCGATCTCAGGCTTGGCGGAATTGTCGATCACCTGTGCGTCGGCGGGGATGAAATCGGTGATCTGTCCCAATCTGGAAGTGGGCCCGACGGAGAGCAGGAACGCTTCCGATCCTGCCGCCGCGCGCGCATGCACGCCATGAGGCAGGTTCTCGGGCAGTCGCGCCTGCGCGTCCTGGAGCAGGCCTCCGGCATTCCGATCGGCGAGGTTCAGCGACACGTGATCCTTTGCGGGAATGCAAACTTCGCGGCACACGAGGTACCTGATATCAGCAGCAATCTCCGACTTGTTTGACCTTGCGCCCGCAGGAATGGTGAGCTTCGACAGCAACAGAGCGTCACCTTCGTATCCGTAATCGGTCATCCCATGGTCGGGGATGCGATGTGGAGCAGGGAATTGCAGATCTCCCGCCTGAAAGCCCGAAGGCAAGTGCCAGGTGACCTTCGGCGGTTCACCGGAATCCCCCGGATTGGTCCAGTAGATATGCCAACCGGGATCGAGCTGAAAGCGTAATCCGATCCATTGCGATGCTGAAGAATCCGAGGGGGTCGCGATCAGCGAGATGTGTGCGTGCTCCGGTTTTGAGCTTTGAGGGGTTGCCCAGGCGGCGCACAGCAGCATCGGCGTGATCACCCCCAGCGATCTATTTACACGGAACGCCATTGCTGACTATGAATTCTATTCAAAACCACCCAGAGGTGTAGCGTCGGAATCAACTCGCCCCAACATTTTTAAGCCGCCCATTTCTTCGGCCGGCGGTCCCAGCGATGCTGGCGCAGTTCCTGCAGCAGGTCCCGCGAAAGCGGGCCTTTATCGCTGTAGCTGATGTTTAGCTTGACGTGCTCCGGTTTGCGCATTCCTGGGATCGTTGTGCTTACGACCGGATGCGAAAGAATGAAACGAAATGCCATTTCGGGAAGTGTTATTCCGGGCGGCAGCAATTGTTTCAGACGTTCGACGCGCTCGATCGTAGCCGGCAAGTTCTCAGGGCCAAAGTAGCTGGAGCGCCAGTCGCTGGCTGGGAACCTGGTTTGCAGTGTCATCTTGCCGCCGAGACTTCCTTCATCGAGCGGCACGCGGGCGATGACTCCGATATTCAGTTCGCGGCAAGCGGGAAAGAGTTCGTCCTCGGGGGCCTGATCGAAGATGTTGTAAATCACCTGCACGGAGTCGACCAGTTTTGTCTGCAGCGCTTTCAATCCGTTCTCCGGCTCCCAGCGATTCAGGCTCAATCCAAAATGGGAAATCAGTTTTTTATTTTTGAGCTCTTCCACGGTAGCGCGAAATTCCGGCTTGTCGGTCCAGCTATCGTCCCAAACGTGGAACTGCAGTAGGTCGATCCTGTCAACGCCTAGAGCTTTACGAATCTTCTCCGCATGATCAAGGACGTGCTGGCGTGGAAATACATCTTCGTACGCGTATTCGCTCGAAGCCGGCCACTTCCGGTTTTTCGGCGGCACCTTGGAAGCGACATAGAGCCGCTTTGCCCGGTTTTGTTTCAGGATTTTGCCGATCAGTTCATCACTGTGCCCTTCGCCGTAGGCCCACGCGGTATCGAAGAAGTTGCAGCCCAGGTGGGTCGAGAGTCGAAGCGCTTCGAGCGATTGAAGATCTTCCGATCCGCTCCAACCGCTCATCCCCCACAGACCGTGCCCAATTTCACTCACTTCAAATCCCGTACGCCCCAGCTTGCGATATTTCACGGCGCCTGCTCCTTTTGAAGTCTTAGATTGTAAATTGTGGGATTGGATGCAGGTTGGTGAATCCCTAAATGAAACGGCTCAGGGAAGCTCTGTGAACCGTTGCGTGCTCTACGATTCGCTGAAATCAATCATTGCGGGGGCCTGGCGGAATCCTCGCGTCGTAATGCCGACATAAAGGAGGCCGATCACAAACCAGATGCCGCCAACGACTTTTGCCAATGTATTCAGGTTCCACCAGATCAGTCCGCAAAAGATAAAGCCAACAAGGGGTAGCACGATGTCGGCCAGCACTCGTCGCCGTTCGCCTGCGCGCCGGTGCACAGCGAATTGCCAGAACGTGGCGAAGTTCACGCCCATGAAGGCGAGGAATGCACCGAAATTGAGAAGCTCTCCCGCGTGCTCGTAGGCGTTCCCGATCGAATTGAGGAGCACGGCGCCGATAAACGTAAGTCCGCCGATGATGAGAATGTTGTACGTCGGCGTGCTGCTTCCCGGGCTCAGATGCCCAAAAACGCGGCGAGGCAGCACGTTGTCGCGTCCCATGCCGAACAGCAGGCGCGCCGCGCCGAGGCCTCCGGTCAAGCCGCTGCCGAAGGCTGCCAACACGAGAATCGCACCCATAGCGTTGAAGAGAACCAAGCCCCCGACGCGCTGACAAACATCCATGAACGCGGTTTCCAAATTGGAAAACGTGTGCCAGTCGGGCCAAACCATCTGCGCAAGATATACGAGCAGCCCGCCAAAGATGCCCGTGAACACGCAGACCAGGACTGTAGCAAACAGGACGTTGCGCTTGGGATTCTCCACGTCTTCGGCAAGGGTTGTGACTCCATCGAAGCCGATGTAGGTGAGCGCAGCGAACGATGTCGCAGTCCAGATGCGATGCGAGTCAAACGTGCTCGGATCGTAGAAGGGGCGGGTGGAGAACATGCCTGCGAGCCCTTGCTCCCGGAACAGGAACTTGATGGCCAGCACAATAAAGAACCCGACAACTACAAACATCAGAAATAGCAAAATCTTATTGGCGCGAGCCGAGGAGCGGATGCCGCGCAGATTCAAAATGGTAATGATGCCTGCGATGATCGCTGCCCAGGCGAAGAAAGGCACGGATTTCACGTAGCGCTCGTGCAGCGCAGTCGAGATCCACACGGTGTTGATCAGCGGCTGAAGAAGATAATCGAGGAACATCGCCCAGCCGGCGAGGAATCCCAAATGGGGATTTAGCCCACGTCCAACGTAGGTATAAGCGGAGCCCGCCGCCGGATAGAGCGCCGCCATACGTCCGTAGCTGACTGCGGTGATCATCATCGCAAACATCGCGATCAGGATGATGGTCGCGAAGTGTCCATTCGATAGCTTCTGCGCGACGCCATAGAGCGGCACCGGCGCGATTGGCTGGATGAGAACAATGCCGTAAAAAACGAGGTCCCAGAGCGTGAGCACGCGCCGCAGATGCGGAGCGCCTGTCGGCGTCTGTGCAGTTGTAGGGCTGTTGCTCATCAGGTCGCTACGGTGTGATCGTCTTCACATTCCATCCACTGACTTTCACCATCGGGGCCGTTCCGGTCAGATCCCGCGTGCGAACTGTGGCTGAGATGGTGCGTGATTCTCCAGGCAAGAGCGAAATATAGTTGTCGTCCCACAGCACCGGAGCAACATCGTCTCCCGCTCGACCGCGGGTTAAATCGGCGCGAACAAGGAAAGCTATGCTCTTGCCGGGGTTGCGCAGGGTGACATGAACGATGTCCTCCTCGCCCCTGTGCTCCGTCTGGCTATTCCATTCAACGTTCGCCGTCGGTAGAGCAGCCAGAGCTGTCATATCCGAGTACTTGGCAGGGGTAGTGAAAAAGGTGCTCTTCTCCCAATCAAACTCGGCCAGTTGCTGCGGAATCCAGTAAAAGTTCGTGCTGATAGTTTTCCCGGCAGAATCCGTGAGATCGAGGCGCACGAAATACGGAGTGTTCAACTCTCCCATATCGGGAAGCATGAGCACGCGAGCGACGCTGTCCGCGTCGAGATCGATATCTTTTGTGTCAGAAAATCTTTCTTTGGAATTCAGATCGAACACGCGAGCGCGCAGCTTGAGTCCTTTCTGCGGCTGGTACAAGCTGTTTACCACCACTGCGGAGTGGTCGTCATACGAGTACTGCGCATGTACGTATTCGTTAGCCTTCTTGGCGCCGAAGTATCCGCCGGCAGGCAACAGGTAGTAGTCATAAAGATGCCAGATCACCGACGGCCATGCGTTGTTCAACATCCACTGGATGATGCCGGTCGAGTTGTATTTATTGCGCGCGTAGGCCTCGAACATCGCGCGCTCGCCGTCGTAGGCCATAGCCTGACCTTTCTTTTCATAATCCAGCAGCGAAGTCGGCGGTCCATAGCTGACTGACATGGCGTTGTCGAAAAGGTTGGTCTGCTTGAAGTTACCCAATCCCGCGTGGAAGTCCCACACGTCATCATGGGGCCAAAGGTTCATTTTGGGAATGAACTTCTGCAGAGAGCTTAGCAGCGGCGGCGCAGGGCCGGGGCTGGTTTCCGTGTTGAAGCCATAAGCTCCGCCCCAGAGGCCCGGATCGACAAACCAATAAGAAGGAGGCACGAAATCGTAAGGGCCGGACATTTTTACGCCGCTCGGTCCGGTCACCGTCGTAGGAGTGGCACTTGCGGATGAAAGAAACGGGTTTGGCCAGTGATACTCCTGGAGAATCGATATGTAGTCGGTTTCAACATCCGCAGGCGGCGGATTGTCGCTGCCGTTCAGCCATACCAACATGCTGGGATGGCTGCGCAGGCGTTGAATCTGGCTCGCAAGTGATGCCTTCGAGATGTCGTGGTCTGCAGGTTCCCACTTGTCCCAGTGTTCCCAGTGATCGCAGCAGCACCATCCGGCCATAATGAGAATCCCATAACGGTCTGCGAGATCGAAAAACTCGTCAGTCTCCAGTTTTCCTTCAAGGCGGATTGTGTTCAGCCGCAGATCGCGAACGTAGCGGAGTTCATTTTCCATGCGCTCGGGGTTGATGCGCAGGAACATGTCTGGCGACCATCCGCCACCGCGAATCAGAATCGTTTTGTGATTGATGCGGAACAGCTCGTACCCGTTCTGATTCTTGTCTGCCGTAATCTCGCGAACGCCAAACTTGGCCGTCACTGAATCGGAGATGCCTCCGCCGGTTCGGAATCGCATCTGGATCGTATAAAGATTCTGCGGTCCATGCGGATACGGCCACCACAGCTTCGGGTTTTTGACGAGCAGTTCCGGATACTGCGCAGGATCGAAGACCACGCTCTTATGCTCGTTCGGAGCAAGCGTGACCTTCTGCTCGACCGTCCCGATGCCTTCCAGTGTTGCCTCAACATCACCGGTTACTTCCCGTTCAGTTCCGTTTTGCAACTCACCCATTACCGTGAGATCGGCGGTCTCAAGCGTGTCGTCCGGAAAATGAGTAGCTACGGCTGGATAGCGAACGGAAACCGGTCCGCTGGATGTGATGTACACGGGACGCCATAAACCCATGAGCTTGTCCGCGGGCATCGGATTCCAGTCAACAAAATTGATTCCCAGATCAGTGTCAGTCTGAGCCGATACTTCCACCGCCACGGCGTTCTCCGCTCCGGTGCGCGCGACATCTTTGATATTGAAAGTGTAGGTTCGGTATGCGCCGGCAACGTCGTCAGACTTGGCAATCTGCTGCCCGTTTACCCAGATATTCGCGCGATAGTTGATGCCGTCGAAATGCAGCCAGATGTTCTGGCCCTTCAGCTCCGCAGGAAGGCGAAACTCGGTTCTATACCACCAGGAGCATTTGTACGGACTGTCCTCGTCCATCGGTAGGTTGGTGAAAATCTTGCCGATCGGATAAGTCGTTCCCGGAATGGCACGCAGGTTCATGCCGTAGAAAGGATCGGGAAACAACTTGGCATCGACCTGCGCACCTTCGACCGTATGCGGCACTGTGGCCGCCAGCCAATTCTGATCATTGTAGCCAGCGCGAGACAGCGCATCGCCGCCTATGCTCAACTTGCAGCTGGATTGAATATGCCAGTTTTTTTCAAGAGCAATACGGGATGAGGCTGAATCGGGCGACGGCTCGACAGAAAATCCGGCTGAGGAGAGTCCCACGATCAGTAAGAGCAAGACGCGCAGCTTAGGCAAGTCCATTTGGTATTGTGTGCTGTCGGAAAAATCCTATCCCATTGGCTAGCTGTTCACAGCGTGTTTTCCCCTGTACCCTATCGCAATGGCCACCGTTGCAGTCCAGGTAAAGCCCAAGCCCCCGGCCATTCAGCAGATCAGAGGAGCTCTGCCTGAGCTGTGGTCGCTGATTCGGCCGCGCAAAGGACTCATGGGCATTGGCTTGTTGCTAATGTCCATCAATCGCGTGGCTGGACTGGTGCTGCCGGCCTCGACCAAGTATCTGGTCGACGATGTGATCGTCAAAAAGCACGCCTGGGTTCTTCAGCAGATCATCATTGCTGTAGTCGCGGCGACGATTGTTCAGGGAATTACCTCGTACGCACTTACCCAGTTGCTCTCCAAGGCTGCGCAGCGACTGATTGCCGATATGCGTCGGCAGGTCCAGGAGCACGTTGGCCGCCTGCCAATTGCGTATTACGATGCGACCAAAACGGGAACGATGGTGGCACGCATCCTGTCGGACGTGGAGGGCGTACGAAACCTTATCGGCACCGGACTTGTGGATTTTCTCGGTGGCCTGCTTACCGCGATTCTCGCGTTTATCGTGCTTATCCACATCAGCGTCTCGATGACAATGATCGCGTTTGTCTGCATTGCCGTTTTCGCTTTGGCGTTAAAGAAGGCGTTCTCTACGATTCGTCCAATTTTTCGTGAGCGCAGCAAGATTTATGCCGAAGTGAGTGGACGCCTGACCGAGTCGCTGGGCGGCGTGCGCGTAATCAAGGGCTACCACGCCGAAGATCGCGAACATGAAGTTTTCTCCGGCGGCGTTGGCAGGCTCCTCAACAACGTCCTTCGCACTCTCACCGCTACCTCCGTGATGAGTTTGTCCTCAACGGTGCTGCTGGGCATTGTGAGTGCGGCGATCATGTACTTGGGCGCGCAGAGAATGCTCGCCGGTACGCTCACCGTCGGTCAATTCTTTAGTTACACCATGTTCATGGGATTCCTGATCGCTCCTGTGCTCCAAGTCGTGAACATCGGAACACAGATCACCGAAGCTATGGCTGGGTTGGAGCGCGTGCGGGAAGTGCTGAGTGAGTCGGCAGAAGATGTCGATCCGCAGCGTACAGTCGTACTTCCGGAAATCACCGGCACAGTCGATTTCGAAGATGTGAGCTTTGCCTACGAGCAGAGCAAAGAAGTGTTGCACGGGATTTCGTTTGAGTCCTTACCGGGAACTGTTACGGCCTTGGTGGGTCCGTCGGGCTCAGGAAAATCGACGATCATCGGCTTGCTTGCCGCGTTTTATAAGCCGCAAAGCGGCCGCATCCTCGTCGACGCGATTGATCTCAGCACAGTGCGTCTCGATTCCTATCGGACGCAGCTCGGCGTAGTGTTGCAGGAATCGTTCTTGTTTGATGGAACCATTCGCGAGAACGTCGCCTTCTCGCGGCCATGGGCAACTGAAGAGGAGATCCTGCGCTCGTGCCGCATCGCCCGTGTGGATGAATTCGCTGAGCGCTTTGAGAAGGGATACGACACAGTAGTTGGTGAACGCGGAGTAAAGCTCTCCGGAGGCCAGCGTCAGCGCATCTCGATTGCCCGGGCGATTCTCGCCGACCCGCGGATTTTGATTCTCGATGAAGCGACCTCAAGCCTCGATTCAGAATCCGAGGCTCTGATCCAGGAAGGCTTGTCATTTCTCATGCGCGGGCGCACAACCTTTGTCATCGCGCATCGGTTGAGCACCATACGCCGCGCCGATCAGATTTTGGTAATCGAAAACGGTGAGATCATCGAGCGCGGAACGCACGAACAACTCTACGCACTCGGTGGCCGCTACTTTGATCTCTACACAAAGCAGCATGGACTCGAACAGAACTTGTTCCTCGCTCCCGGCGAAGGTGATCGCATCGAGGAGGGAGCCGAGGCACAGGGACGCGGTATGCGTGTGCCGACGACCGCAGACGTGTTGCGCGGCAACGTGAGCTAAAGTGGTCACAAATGTGGTGATCGGTCCATGTAGCGGCATGAGAACGAGAATGCGAAATCTGGTCTGGTTGATGGTCGTTGTGCTCGCCGCAGTTGTCATTCGTGCTGAAGTGTCGCTCGGGCAAAAAGTCGAGGATGCTATTCGTGCGGCCGAGCCGGACTGGAAGTGTATTCATGGTTTGTTGGAAGCGTCACCAACCGTTCCGAGTGAAAAGCGTCTACTGATTAGCAGATGGGAACACCGGAGCACAAACGGCCAGCTGGAAAACGTTGTCCTGTGGATGTTTCACGTCGAATCCCGCACTGACGCCGAAATCTTTCTCGCACCTGAGCGTGAAGGAAAACTCGCATCGGGATGGAAGGTCCACCCGTATAGCATGGGCGATGAAGCCTATTTATCCAAGTACAGTAACGGTCAATGGTATGAAATCACCTTTCGCAAGGGCATGGTTGTAGTCGAGGTCAAAAGCCAGTCGAGTGAACTTGTCGAGAGGTTTGCGAAATACGCTGCTAATCAGATTCCAGCTAGGCAGTGAACCCCGCCTTACAAACAGTTACGCTTCATCAGAAAGGAAGAGTCATGCAGGGTTACAAGTTGGGTAACAACAGTGCTCAAATCTGCGTATTTGTGACTATCTGAACGTGACGGAAACCGTTGAAATCATTTGTTTT
>DATEMI010000420.1:0-2846 GCA_035275665.1 Terriglobales bacterium
GCAATCACCAATAGTGTTCCGGCGAATAGCAGGGTATCGAAGACGAAGTTGATGCCCGTAATGTATTGCGATACGTCCCTGGCCAGGAAGAGATCGGGACCGAAGAGAGCCATGGAAAGGAACGTCATCACCGCGCCGGCATAGGTGGTTGCCAGTTTGGTTGTTTTCTTGAAGAGCATGGCGGTTCCGAGCGCAGTCAGAATGATGCCGACGAGATAGGCGAAAGCATGCGGAGCGGGGACCCAGGCTGGTGTCGGACGACTATCAGGCACGCCCGGGGAAAATTCGGGATGAACGAAATGATGCAGGCCGAAGATAATGACAGCGGCTGCACCCCAAAACCTGGCGATCGTCGCTAGCGTGTTCGCCCGCTTCGGCCAGCGTTCTTTCACCTCGTAGGCATACAGCGCAACCGCGCCAATGCCGAATGTGGAATCCCGAAGCGAGATCATCCAAAAGAGGCGGTTTGTGGGCTGGAGTATTACTCCTCGAAGATGCAGCAGCACAACGAAGAGACCGAACATGATGGCCATGCAGATCGCTGACCAGCGGATGTATCTCCTGGCGACAATACTCAGCGCGGCAGCGACGTGGGCCACACCGACGAAGTATGCGATGAACACGCGATCCGGCATCCATTTCGGGACGAGTCGGGCCAGATCTTTGCCATCGGCAAAATGCTCTCCCCCAAACGCCGCCAGCGATGCGGCAACGAATACCGGCCCGAATGCAGCGAAAGTCAATCCCTCCTGTGAGGAACTGGAGGCGACGTCGCGCCGGTAGGTCCAAAATCCCGCGGCTAAGAAGCCGCCTCCGAGGACAGAGGGCCAAAACTCGAGAGGAGGAATCACGCGCACCTCGAAGCTGCCGATTTTAGCTGTGTTGAGGCTCGGCAACGACAAAAAAGGATGAAAAAGCAGAAACGGACTGGGTCGAATAGCAAGAAAGCGGTGAGTGATGCTCCATCAATCCCAATATGGGATGGAGCCTTCTTTCGTCGTAACCTCCTGCCGAAAGTAATGATGCCAACGTGGAAACAAAGTTAATTCGCCGCCATGTTTGAACAATCCCTTATCCGCGGAGCACAATCGTCACTGCGAGGTGCTTCGTGAATGCTCTTCCTTCGCCTCTCACATCCACAGAGCTCTGGCCGGAGCTGCATCTGGCCGATTGGGTCGATACACGCGATACCTTGCACATGTGGACGCAGATCGTCGGGCATGTGCGCATGGTATTGTCGCCGCCTGTGAACCACTGGTGGCACATCACGCTTTATGTCACGTCGCGCGGGCTGGCGACCTCACCGATTCCGTATGCGGATCGCACCTTCGAGATTCACTTTGATTTTCTCGATCATCGCCTGGTCATCGCGACCAGTCTTAACGAATGGCGGGCACTAAAGCTGGAACCGAAGCCGGTCGCCGACTTCTACCGTGAGCTGATGCGATTGCTGGGCGAGTTGGGCATTCACGTCAAGATCCACAGCAAGCCCGACGAAGTTGCTGAGCCGATTCCGTTTGCCGAAGACCGCACCCATCGCTCGTACGATCCGGAATATGCGCGTCGGCACTGGCAGGTGCTGGTTGCGATCGACTCGGTATTGAAGGAATTTCGTGGAGGCTTTATCGGCAAGTGCAGTCCAGTCCATTTCTTCTGGGGCAGCTTCGACCTTTGCTGCACGCGCTTTTCGGGGAGACGCGCGCCGGAGCGTCCAGGCGCCGACGCAATGACGCGCGAAGCTTACTCGCACGAAGTGATCAGCGCAGGTTTCTGGCCGGGCAGCGGTGCGGTGAAGGACGCTGCGTTCTACGCCTACGCCGCTCCCGAGCCGCAGGGCTTCCGCAGTGCGCATGTGCTGCCCGCGTTCGCAAGTTACAACGAGACATTCGGCGAATACATTTTGATGTATGAGGACATGCGGCAGGCCCGAGATCCAAAGCAGGGGCTGCTCGAATTCCTGCAAAGCACATATGAAGCCGGTGCAACGCTTGGCCAATGGGATCGCTCGGCGCTGGAGCGGCGGGCCTGATCTATGCGCCGCGGGATGACGCGCGGTCGAGGGCTGCCCTGCTGCGGGATTTTCTCAAGAAAAGAAAATTATCCCGGAGATACTTAGTTCCAATTTGGGACTAATGAATCGCTGCAAAATCCCTGTTATTTTTGCCGCCAGTATGCCGAAACTAACCTAAATCCAATGGAATGTGGCCGTTTGCGCAACGTCGAATTCTGGGCAGAATCGTGGGATTCCTTGCGCTGAAAAATAAAAATGCCTGTATTTATCGCTGTTCTTTGCGTCATCCTTAGCCAGATGCCCTGATGGACTGCTGCAGGCGTTGTAGAATCCTTCTCCATTGATGCTCATGAACTCGCACGATCTGATTATCGAATCGCTGCCCGACACTCCTCGCGGCCAGGGAGTGCTCTTCCTGAAGGGACCGCTCACGATGGAAAACGTTGGCCAGTTCAAAACCGCGGTTCAGCGGCAAGAAGCGCCAAAGATGATTCTCGATCTCAGCGAGGTTCCGTACATCGACTCAATTGGATTGGGATCGTTGGTCAGCACCTATGTCTCGCTGCAGAAGGCTGGACGATGGATGGCGCTGGTCGGGGTCAACGATCGTGTTTCCAACCTGTTTGAGATTACTCGCGTTCAGGATCTGTTTTTGACGTTTCCGAACGTTTGGGATGCGATTGAAGCCCTCGCCAATTCCGCACGCGCTTAGCTTGGTATTTACCTAAACGAAAATCCGCCTGAACCGTCCAAAATAGGACAATTGATCCCAGGAGTTCACATCCGATGAGGGACCTAAAACTCGCCTTTCGGCAACTTGGTAAGAATCCGGCAT
>DATEMI010000421.1:0-12573 GCA_035275665.1 Terriglobales bacterium
CCCATATCGGGAGAGCACGCGAACCGCCGTCCAGGCCAGAATCCCGGAGACAAGCACCGCGTTCACCAGATGCGGAAGGATGCTCATCCCTGAATGTCGGAACGCGGCGCCAAAAAAGAGCTGTAGATAAACCGCAACGATCGAAAGCACTGTAAGAGTTCGCGTGCTCGGAGTTCCTTCGTCAGCCAGTTTCTCAGGGTTCGATTCAGCCCAATTCCTCCCCGAATACAGCGCCATGAGTGTCGCGATCGAGAAGAACGTTTGTCCCAGCGCTGCGTGTGCGCTGGAGATATACCAGGGAAGGAAGTAAAGAACCGTCAGCCCGCCGAGAATTCCTTGCGCGATCACCGTGCCAATCGCCGCCAGGCTGAGATAGCGAAACCAGCTTCGCTTATCGATTCGAAACGCCGCGATGCAGAAGAGGATCGTGAGGAATCCGACGCCCTCGGCGATCATGCGATGCGTGTGCTCGAATTTCACCCCTCCGACCATGGGCGGGATCTTGTAGATCGATCCAAAAGACGTCGGCCAATCCGGAACCGAGAGCCCGGCGTCCTCGCTGGTGACGAGCGCGCCGGCGATGATCAGCAGGAAAATGCAGCTTGAGAGAATGACCGCAAAACGATGAAGACCGGCATGAAAACGAGTTGGAACAGATGAATCCTGAGACATGATTTCCCGAAAAGCAGGACTGGCTAGTGTAACAAAGGCACTCGGCAGTCCGCATTCGGCAGTCGGCAAAAACAAGAAAGGCGAACACGAGGTCGCGAAGGCAACACGTAACGGCACAGAGCGAAATGGTTTTTGTGACGCTCTCTCTGTTACCTCCGTGACCTTCGTGTTCACCTTTCTCTACTGTGTGGCGAAAGAGAAATCCAGAGCCTTCTCGTCTTTCGGGCCGAGCGTGATTGTCTGTGTCTTCTCTCCCGCAGCTTCGTGAACTGCCGCGATGGTGTACTTCCCTGGAGGCAAGCCCTTAATCTCAAATTTTCCGTTCGCGTCGCTCACCGCATAGAAAGGATTCGCGGCGACGTTTACGTAAGCCTTCATCCACGGATGCTGATTGCACTTGAACGGCATCATCACTTCAGCATCGTGGAAGGTCTTCTCGATAGGCGCGCCTTTCGGCATCTGCGACATATTCCATTGCGGATTGCTCGGCGCGTTTGGCTGCGCGTGTACGTTGTGCATCGTTGGATCGCTGTTCAGGACCTTCAGGGTCTGGCCGGTCATGAGCGCGATCACGTGCGGCTCGTAGCGACAACCCTTCTGGTCGAGGATCACGGGTGTGGTTGGCACGGCGAAGTTTTTACCCTCGAGTCCCTGCTTCACGTAGATGTACACATTTGCCAGCGCACCATGATTCACAACGTACTGCTGCGAGAAATTTGGCTCGTGGTTCTCGATCGTGCAGCCGGGATCCATTCCCATATCGATCTGCGCTGGCACAGGCGCGCTGCCGGTGAAGTGAATTACGCCGTGAATGCTGGCGGCGGTTGCCGGATCGACGGTCGTGAGTTGCGCAGAGGACGATTGAGCCGGACCTTTATTCTCGGGCATGGGCCGGGTATTTTGGCTACAAGAGATGAGTAGAAGGACCGAAAAGGGAATAATGATAGCTGTGCGAATGATTCCAGGATTTTGAAGCATGCTTCTTCAGGATACGCGAACAGTCTGATTTGCTCGCGTGGAGGATTGAGTGACGATTTTCACTCGCGAAATCAAAATCTCCAAACGCTCGGGCGAGGGCGCCCGGCTCCACGAGAGCTTCTATCGGCTGAGCGCCGGTTCTTTGCTCGTTTCGAGAGCAGCTATGACGGCATCTGCGAATTCCGTAGTGCCGACTTTTCCGCCAACATCGCGCGTCAGCTTCTTGCTTTCCGCATAGACCTGCTCGATCGCGGAGCGCATGCGGTCGGCAGTTTCTGTTTCGCCGATGTGGCGCAGCATGAGCACGGCTGATTGCATTACTGCCGTGGGATTAGCGAGATCTTTTCCCGCGATGTCCGGAGCCGAGCCGTGGACGGCTTCAAAGATTGCGCACTCGTGTCCCAAATTGGCACCGGGCACCAAGCCTAGTCCGCCGACGAATCCTGCGCAGAGGTCAGAGATGATGTCGCCGTAGAGGTTCTCCATCACCATCACGTCATATTGATAAGGATTGGTGACGAGCTGCATGCAGGTGTTGTCGACGATGTGTTCGAAATAGGGAATGTCCGGATAAATTTCCGCTGTGTCGCGACAGCAGCGCAGGAAGAGGCCATCGGTCAACTTCATGATGTTGGCCTTGTGGATGGCATGAATTTTCTTGCGGCGTTCGCGGCGAGCGTAGTCGAAGGCAAAGCGCGCGATGCGAGTCGAAGCCTTTTCGGTAATGATCTTCAGGCTCTCGACGACTCCGGGCACGACCTCGTGCTCAATGCCAGAGTACTCGCCCTCGGTGTTCTCGCGCACAATAATGAGATCCACTCCGGGATAATTCGTCTTGATGCTGGGCAGGTTCTTGATCGGACGAAAGTTCGCGAACAACTCGAACTTTTTCCGCAAAGTGACGTTAATGCTGGCAAATCCGCCCGCGATGGGAGTGGTCACCGGGCCTTTCAGTCCGAGGCGCGTCCGCTCCACTGATTCATAGAGCTCTTTTGGAATGTACTGCTTGGTCTTCGCGTACGCGTCTGCGCCTGCGAGTTGCGTCTCCCACTCGAACTTCACGCCGGTCGCTTCGAGTACGCGGACGGTGGCATTCACGACCTCAGGGCCGATGCCGTCGCCCGGAATCAGTGTGACCTTGTGGACCATTCTGGAATCAGGCTATCTCTAGTGGTGTTTGGTCGTCGACTTCGCTTTGGCTGCGGCCGAATCTTTAGTCATCAACTGCTCAAGCTCGGCGCCGAACTCGCGAACGTCCTTGAAGTCGCGGTACACCGAAGCAAAGCGGATATACGCGACTTTGTCCTGCTGCTTGAGCTTCTCCATGATCATCTCACCGACTTCGGACGTGCTGCGCTCGCGATCGGGCGAGTCGATCACGAAACCCTCGACGTCATTGACTATCTGTTCCAGCTTCCCCATAGATATCGGCCTCTTCTCGCACGCCTTTAGCAGGCCGGAGAGGAGCTTCTGGCGATCAAACTTCTCGCGGCGGCCGTCTTTCTTGACCACCATGTAGGGAATCTCGTCAATGCGCTCGTATGTAGTAAACCGCTTTTCGCACTGCGCACACTCCCGCCGGCGACGAATGAGCTCTCCCTCTTTCGTCTCCCTTGAATCCACTACTTTGTCATTGGTAAATCCGCAGAAGGGACACTTCATGGTGACGGCGCTTCGATTCTAACAGGCGAAATCTCACCGGAAACCTACACTGCTCGCAGAGAAACGCCAAAGGTAACCCAGCGCGCAGAATGAGCAAGGCGCGGCCCAGAAAACCAGTATCCCCAAGCTCTCGCTACAGTCGACAGATTAACAATTCCCGTTCGTACACCATCTCCGGAGGCAGATGGTCGTGCAGCTTGATGAACAGCTCTTCGTGTCCTATGACTTCCTGCTTCCAGGCGTTGCGATCGACAGCTTGCAGCTCCTCAAACCGCTCCTTGGGAAAATCGAGAGCCTTCCACTCGATGTCTTCGTACTTCGGCAGCCAGCCGATCGGACTCTCTTTGCCAAGCGCGCGGCCGTGTACACGATCAATAATCCACTTCAGCACGCGCATGTTCTCGCGGTAGCCGGGCCACAAGAAGTTCCCATTCTGGTCTTTGCGGAACCAGTTCACGTGGAAGATGCGCGGAGTGACGTTCAGAAGCCGCTGCATCTTGAGCCAATGGCGGAAGTAATCGCCCATGTGATAACCGCAGAAGGGAAGCATGGCCATGGGATCGCGACGCACTTTGCCGATCGTGCCGGCAGCCGCGGCAGTCATCTCTGAGCCCATGGTTGCTCCGATATAGACACCGGCGCTCCAGTTGAATGCCTGATAGACCAGCGGGATCACACTCGCGCGACGTCCGCCGAAGATGAATGCGCTGATGGGCACGCCATTCGGATCTTCCCAAGCGGGATCAATGGTCGGACACTGCGAAGCCGGAGCAGTGAAGCGGGCATTCGGATGCGCAGCCTTCGCCCCAGTCTGTTTTGCGATTTCTGGAGTCCAGCGATTGCCTTGCCAATCCATACACTCCGCCGGAGGTTCCTTCGTCATGCCCTCCCACCAAACGCCGCCATCGGGAGTGAGCGCGACGTTAGTAAAGATCGAGTTCCGCGACAGCGTAGCCATCGCGTTCGGATTCGTCTCCCACGACGTCCCGGGCGCGACGCCGAAGAATCCTGCTTCGGGATTGATCGCGCGCAACTGCCCGTTCTCATCGGGACGGATCCAGGCGATGTCGTCGCCTACCGTCAAAACCTTCCAGCCCTCGAAACCCTTCGGTGGCACCAGCATCGCGAAATTAGTCTTCCCACATGCGCTGGGGAACGCCGCCGCGACGTAGGTCTTCTCGCCTTGGGGAGACTCCACGCCCAAAATGAGCATGTGCTCGGCCATCCAGCCTTCGTCGCGTGCGATGGTTGACGCAATGCGCAGCGCGAAGCATTTCTTGCCGAGCAACGCATTCCCGCCGTATCCCGAGCCGAATGACCAGATCTCGCGGCTCTCTGGGAAATGGACAATGTACTTCTCTTTATTACAGGGCCACGGCACATCCTTCTGCCCCGGCGCCAGCGGCACGCCGACGCTGTGCATACAGGGGACTACGCGCTTCACGTCTTTGTCGATCTCGCGGAAGACCTGCAGTCCAATGCGGGTCATGATGCGCATGCTGACTACGACGTACGCCGAATCCGTAAGCTGCACGCCGATCTGCGACGCCGGCGAATCGATCGGCCCCATGCAGAATGGAAGGACGTACATTGTGCGGCCACGCATGCAGCCGTCGAAGAGTCCTTTCAGTTTGCGACGCATCGAGAATGGCTCTTCCCAGTTGTTGGTTGGACCAGCGCCGTCTTTCGAGAAGGAACTAATAAAGGTGCGGTCCTCAACGCGCGCAACATCGCTTGCGTCCGAGCGGGCGTAGTAACAACCGGGCCACAGCTTCTCGTTCAGCTTAACGAACGTGCCGTTTTCTACCAGCAGAGCGCATAGATCGTCGTACTCCTGCTGCGAGCCGTCTACCCAATGAACGTTGGCCGGTTGAGTGAGTTCGGCCATCTTTTCCACCCAGCGGACCAAATGCTTATTTGTGGTCAACGGCTGAGTATTCAGCGTCTGCGCTATGCCCATAAGTTATGACTCCCAAAACTATTGATTATACAAGTTTGAAAAGAGTGGCCATGAACGCAAAAGCAAACATTGTCTTTCGCGAACGGACACCCGATCCGTGCTCTCTCAAAACAAATTCCACTCTATTTTTTCTTCAGCCGTCGTGCGATATCGTTATCCCATTCGCATGGACACCACACCACTCGCCGGTTGGGAGAACTTCTACGTAATCGTTGGCTCATCTGCCGGCGCGCTCATCGGGTTGCAATTTGTTGTCATCACGCTCATCGCCGATCTGCCCATCGGACGCGGCGCCGAGCAAGCCGGCGAAGCCTTTGCTACGCCGACAATCGTTCATTTTGGAACCGTGCTGCTGTTATCAGCAATCCTTAACGCTCCTTGGTACGGCATCCACGGCGCTGCGATCTGTTGGGGAATTGCAGGCACAGCCGGCATCGTATATGCAGCAATCATCAACGGACGCGTTCGTCGCCAGACCGCTTACCAGCCCGAATTTGAAGACTGGCTCTTCCATCTCCTCCTCCCAATCCAAGCTTACTCAATGCTCGCCGGTTCAGCTGTCGCGACAATTTGGAATCTTCGCGCGGCGCTGTTTGTAGTCGCCGCAGCATCGTTACTGCTGCTGTTCGCCGGAATCCACAATGCCTGGGACGCCGTCACCTATCACGTCTTCGTACAGAAGCGAAAGCTGCAGGAGAGAGAACGTGAGCGCAATGCAGCCAGGAACTTGGGGGTACGCGATAGCGACAAGCAATAGGCTACAGGCAGCTGGAAGCCACGGAGTTTAAGGGCTCGGAACCATTTTTTGTCGTTCACCTTGCGAAACCCATCCTTAGGTCTCACGTGTTTTCTAGAGCGAAAATCCGAGAGTTTCATTTTGACTCCAGCAGCTCTGGATGACTAGAATTTGCAGCCGCGCTCATCGCGCACGTTTCCGGCCCGTATAGTCCTCAGGAGTACGAAAATGCGCTCACGGCTCCGGCTTCCCCTGCTCTCACTCTTTTTCTTCGTAGCTGCTCCGGTCGTTTTCACGCAAACCTCCGACCTAAGTGGAACAGGTTTTCGCGATCGCAGCGCTCAATATGTGCCCAACCAATTGCTGGTCCGGTTTCGCGGCAGTGTGGCACAGAACTCCGCGATGGAAACGACCATCCGCGTCAGTGCCAAAGTGGTGCAGGACTTTGCCAACCTGCCCGGACTTCAGCTTGTTCAACTTGAGGCAGGGGCGGACTTCAACGCTGCTCTCGCGAGCTATCGTCGCGATCCGAGCGTGATGTATGCCGAACCCAACTACATTCGCAAGGCGCTCGACAATATTCCGAACGACACCTACTTCCACGATCTGTGGAATATGCACAACGTCGGACAGCCGATCCTGTTGCCGTTTCCTCCTCTCACCGGTGCGCCGACGGCCATTCCGGGTGATGACATTCATGCTCTTGAGGCATGGGGAATTACGACCGGAAGCAGTAGTGTCGTGATCGGTCTGATCGACACCGGCATCGATGTAAATCATGAGGACCTCGCCGCGAACATCTACCGCAACGATGCGGACTGCTTCAGCGATGGTATCGATCATGACGGCAACGGCTACATAAACGACTGCAATGGATGGAACGCGCTGGATGGAAACAACGATCTCACCGACATCGTTGACCATGGCACGCACGTTGCCGGAATCATGGGCGCGGTTGGCAATAATGGCGTGGGCGTCACCGGCGTGAACTGGAACGTGAAGATCCTTACCTGCAAGTTCCTCGGCATCAATGGCGGTACAGACGATGGCGCGATTGCCTGCATGAATTACATGGCGAAAATGAAGGACGCCGGGGTGAACATCGTCGCGACCAACAACAGTTGGGGTGGATACGGGTACTCGCAGGCGCTCTACGACGCTATTGACGATCTGCGCCAGCGCGGGATTCTCGTGGTCGCCGCAGCCGGCAATTCCAACAGCGACAATGATGGGCGTTACCCGCTCTATCCTGCGAGCTTTGCGCTCGACAATGTGATCGCAGTTGCAGCCACCGATTTCACAGATAAGCAAACGTCGTATTCCAGTTTTGGCACTCACACCGTCTCGCTCTCTGCGCCGGGCGATTACATCCTCAGTACCACGCCTTCGAACACCTACAGTGTCTATCGGGGAACATCGATGGCAACGCCGCACGTGACCGGCGTTGCGGCTCTGCTGAAAGCTCAGGATTCCACGCGCGACTGGAAGGCGATCCGCAATCTCATCCTGGCCGGCGGTGACGTACTGCCGAATGTTGCTCCGAGCGTCACGCATAGCAGACTCAATGCCTTCAACTCGCTTACCTGCCAGAACCGCGGGGTGAGCGCTCCTCTGCAGCCGCAGGCGTCGAGCGTACTTGTGAGCTCGGGACAGCCCGCAACCGTCTCGATGCTGAACATCAATTGCGGCGTGCCGGCGGGCGCTCCCGCTGTGACGGTAAATCCGGGCAGTCAGACAGTCAGTTTTCATGACGACGGAGCGGCGCCGGATCAGGACGCGAACGATGGTGTTTATGCCGGCCAATGGACACCGATGCAGTCCGGGCTCTACACCATGAGCTTTCCCGGCGGACAGCAAATTCAGGTGGCTGCAGATCCCTACAGCGCCTCCTCTGCGAGCTTGCAATACCGGACGTTCACCGGAACCAATTTGGGACTGAAAGACGAGACGTTCGGCTACATCCAGCCACCATTTCCGATTTCATTTGCCGGCGGCGCATACCCGGAGATTCTCGCCAGCGACAATGGCTACATCAGCGTGGACAGCTACGCTTACGGAAATCCCGTTGCGCTCCCCTACGCTTACGCCAATATTCTGATTGCCCCATTTTGGGACAAGCTCGTGCCCACCGCCACAGGGAATGTGTACTGGACAGTGAACGGCACAGCTCCGAATCGGGAATTGGTGATTGAGTGGCGAAACATGGCGCATCAGGGCTGCAAGACCGACGGCTCGGAAACCGTGACCTTTGAGGTCGTGCTCTTCGAGAACAGCACCGATGTCCTGTTCAACTACGCGAACACCGCATTCGGCGGAACTTGCACCGCAAGTGATAACGGGGCCACCGCGTCGATCGGTATTCAGGCAGCAACGAAGGTAGCTCAGCAGTTCAGCTTCGACGCGGCAAAACTGGCAAGCAACACGGCCGTGAATTGGAAGTCGACGCTGCCCAACAACGTAGTCCCAACGGTGGCTGCAGTCTTTCCCACCTCCTGGGTCACCGACATCTTTGATCAGTATGTGGAGCTGACCGGCACTCACTTTAACTTCAACTCCGTTGTTCTGGTGAACGGTGCTCCTGCTCTGACGTATGTATTCGGTTCGACAGATTTGGTCTTTGATTTGCCTGCATCTGCTTTGACCAATACGGGAACGCTGCAGCTTTCCGTGTTCAACGGATCGCCTGGAGGCGGCCCATCGCAGTCCGTAGCTTTTCCCATTAAACCTGCCGATTTCTTCATTTCTGCGGCAAGAACTCTGCTGTCAGTCAAAGCAGGGCAATCGATTAGTACGAATGTCTTCGCGTATCCGAACCCCGCATTCCATGATGGCGTTACCCTCAGCTGCAATGGGCTTCCGGCGAACCTGACCTGCAGTTTCGATCCGGGAAGGATTCTCACTGACAGCTTTGCCGTGGTTACCTTTACCGCAAAGCCGCTGTCGTCTTCTTCTTTCCTGAGCTTCAGCGCAACCCTGGCTCTCTGCTTTCCCGTTATGGGAATCATTTGGATGGGAATCATGAAGCCGCCCATTCGCGGCTCTCACAAACGAGCAGGATCATTGGTTTGTTTACTGGCAATCGGGCTGCTCCTGGGCTGCGGAGGAGGAGGCTCGCAATCGACATCCTCTTCGAGAACCGGCTCGACGGGCAGCGGCGCCACTGGCGGAAGCGGTGGTGGCGGCACGACGACCGGTTCTGCTACGGGAACCTACAGCGTCACGATCACTGGTACTTCCGGCTCGATTCAGCATAGCGTCACCATCAATGTAACTGTCACATCGTAAGGGCCGGATCGCTGCTAGTTAACACGAGCTACGAAGCCACGGAGCTACGAAGCCACGGAGCTGTTGCTAACACGGAATGCCTATTCGCTACCGCGAACGGTACCGACTTGCGTGGCTTGTGTCTGCTAATACCTCACAAGCTCAGAAGCTTGTGTCCCGCTCAGCAGCTTGTGTACGCTTTTCCGCCGCTATTGCCTTTCTACTTTTCTCGCATCCCGCCGCGACGGACCGCTTCTCCTTTTCGTTTTTGCATTCTTCTCTACTCGCAGTTTCCAGGCAGTTTGCAGCGCGCCGATGAGTACGTCTTTGCTCGCCGCAGCCAGTCGGATATGTGTATGTCCCATCCTTCCCCATCCTCCCGGAATGGGAAGGAAGATCTCGGGTGCGTCCTCGACAAATGCCGCCTGCTGCTCCAGCGTGAGCATCAAGTTGCCATAGCCCTCGGCTTGTGAGGCGAGCGACGCAAATTTTCTCCCGCCTACGCGAAACGCCGGCGAGCCTCCATGCTCGTACTCTTCGACGCCTTCGAGGCTAAGGGCAATCCTGCGAAAATCGGCTGCGGTCATGCGTATTGCCCAATTTGGGAATAAAACATCTTGTGATCACAAATTCGAAATCAGCATCTTTGTTGGCAGGTTCTCACTAAACCGCGGACTTTGCGCTGTTCTGACGCACGGACCGCTTGTAATCGGTCGGCTTTCACAGCTCACGATTTAGGACGCTTAAGCAAATGTGCTTTGTTCGCGAAATTTGACGCGCAAAGTTCATTGATAACTATCAAATAATGAAGTACATACGTGAGAAGTGTGGTGACAGAAAGCGCCTTCGCTAACGCCAAGTTTTCCATGGGGTAACGCCGAGATTTCCACGGGGTTACCCCGACTTTTCCACGGGGTAACCCCGAGATTTCCACGGCGTTACCCCAGCCCAACGACATCCGCGGCTTCATCGAGCGCCACGAGCGTCCCCTTTCGGAACCTCGCGCTGTCGATCTCGACGCTGCAATCACATCCATACTTCTGTGCTATGACGAAACAGGGCGAAAGTCAAGCGAAATCTGCAACAACAGATCCAGACACGGACCCAGGGCGACGCGATGCCGTAAAACCAAAACCAGACATGGACTACACGAGAGCGGATCACACGGATAAAGGGAGGCGGAGTGCTTGGGATTGCGCCGAGTTTGCGGAATCTTGTATAACGGCGCCGCGCGTTTTTCGCGTTGATAGGGTGGAGCGCTGTTGCGGAGTGCAACGCGCGGAGCAACAAACAAAGGAGCGGATTTCAGTCCGCGTCTTTGCTTGGTACATCCTGCCGCCGGAGCTCTGAATCAGAGATATTCGTATTCAGAGTTCCCCTGCGAATAGGAAGTACTGTTACTTGAACTCTGGCCCCCTTGATCCTTTTGTTGACCGCGCAGGATTTCCCCAAAATCTATTTCGCGTGTGGTGTTGCTTGACCGCGATCGTTTTATTTGCGGCTGCACTTGCCGGGTGCGGCGCATCAGGCGCTACTTCAGCGGCGCCTGCGGTCAATTCAACCCAACAACCTCCACCGCCGCCGCCTGCTCCACCTCCGCCGCCTCCCGCGCTCACCATGACGGTGCAAGGAGCGACCAGCGTGCGTGCAGGAACCACGAGCGTTTTCACCGCTGTGTTGTCAGACGGCACGACGACCGCCGTCCAGTGGTCGGTGAACAGTGTCAAGGGCGGAAATGCGACCATCGGTACGATTGACTCATCGGGCCACTACACCGCTCCAACCGTCTTGCCCGCGCCCCCGACCGTGACTATCGGCGCGGTGCAATCAGCATCACCATCCTTGAGCGCGAATCTTACCGTGCAACTTGTAAGCGAAGTGCCGACACCGTCGATCGCCAGCGTGAATGTGGCGCAACACATCAGCCAAGTCACATTCACCATTACTGGCAGCAATTTCATTCCCGGCGCGACCGCGATCATCCACCCACAGGGCCCGGGCATTTTGTGTTGTTCAGACCATTTCGGCGGCACGCTCACCGCGCCCGGCGTCATCGCATTCACACTCGGAGGAGTCTCCCAGACAGCCTCCAGCACTGTGATCATCTCGGTGCGGAATCCAGACATCAACGCTACCGAATCGCAAGGCTTCTCCGTGGTCATACCGTTCCCGCCGCCACCCAATCTGCCGAACGTCATGTTTGACTACGTGGCCTATGCGGTCACGAACGTTCCGCAGCACTACAAGAATCCCAATTCGCCGGCAGGAAACCTTGCGGGCACCGACAATACAACTGCCACGAATCCCATCACGAATGCCGGCGCGACACTCGGCCGGGTATTGTTCTATGACAAGTTCCTCTCGGCCAACAACACCACGTCGTGCGGTTCATGCCATCTGCAGCAGTTCGGATTCGCGGATCCCAACCAGTTCAGCCGCGGCTTTCAAGGCGGCTTCACGACGCGACGCAGCATGGGCCTTTCCAACGCCAAGTTCTACCAGCGCGGACGTTTCTTCTCAGACGAGCGCGCCGCCACGCTCGAAGATCAGGTCCTGCAGCCTATTCAAAACTCGATTGAGATGGGCAACAGTCTTTCCACGCTCATACCGCAAATGGCGAAGACCACCTACTATCCTGGTCTGTTCCAGGCTGCATTCGGCACGCCCGACATCACGTCCGCTCGAATGTCGTTCGCGCTGGCGCAGTTCATACGCTCCATGGTCAGTTACCAGTCGAAGTTCGACCAGGCATTCGCAGCAGGCACGAACGGCAATCCGAACTTCGCCGCTGTGTTCAATGCCTCGGAGCTGAACGGTCAAGCGCTGTTCACCAGTCTGGGATGTGCGCAGTGTCACACCACCAGCGGACAGGTAAGTGACACGATCCACAACGTCGGCGTGGACGCCGTGACCCAAGATCCGGGCGCCGGCTCGGGAAAATTCAAGGCGCCATCGCTACGCAATGTCAGCGCCAGAATATGGTTCATGCATGACGGCCGTTTTGAGGGATTGGGGCAGGTGCTCTCGTTTTACAGCCTCACCGTGCAGGACAATCCTGACCTGGACCCGCTGCTTCGCAACCCAGATGGCACTGTTCGCAGGCTGAACCTGTCATTTTCGGATGAACAAGACCTCTTCAATTTCTTGAATACTCTGACGGACAACGTGTTCCTGAACGATCCGAAGTTCGCCGACCCGTTCTGAGCGCGGCAGATCCATAAATCGGGCACAGCCTGACTTACCCTGCGGCGGGGAAGGCATCCGCTCTTGAGCGAGGCCGGCTGAAAAGGGCATTCCCAAC
>DATEMI010000422.1:0-2749 GCA_035275665.1 Terriglobales bacterium
CTACCCTGAATCCGGAAACAAAAGACTCGTCAATCGCGCGGCGAATCAGCTGCTGGATTGCCGCGTCTTGATCTTCTGGAATCGCAATGGCGGCGAGCTTCGTGCGTTGCATCTCCAACGATCGCGTTACTGAACTCGGCAGGTTTGATTGGGACACTCGCTCATCGAGCGCGTGATTGAAAACGTTGAGCATCACGATTCCGAGAACGGCAATCGCGATGAGGCTGGCGGTGCGAGCGACTGCGTTGTTCACTCCCGACGCGATGCCGGCATGGTTTTCAGCGACTGAACCCATCACCGTCGTGGTCAGCGGCGCCACGCTGATGGCCATGCCTAATCCGAGAACCACCACCGGCGGAAAAAAATTTATCCAATAGCTGCCACCGAAACTTGGCAGCATAAAAAGCAAATAACCCAGCGCGACGATCGCCGGGCCAATGACCAGCGGAAGCTTCGGACCGTAACTGGTGACGAGTCCCCCCGACCAGCGCGACAGAAGAGAAATGATCAATATGAATGGCAAAAGTGCGGCGCCCGCCGCAGTCGCGGAGTAGCGCTGAACTTGAATCAAATTCAGCGGCAGGAAAAACAATGTTCCGCCAAGCGCAGCGTAAAGCAGAAAGGTTAAGAGGTTCGTTCCCGTAAATATTCGTGAGCGGAAAAGAGCGAGCGGTAACATCGGATTCCGAACTCGCGTCTCCGTAATCACGAATACAACGAGCAGGACGACAGCGCCAATAAGGGCCATAAGAACCGATCGATCGTTGAAACCGAGACTTGAAGATTCGATTAACCCGTAAACCAGCGCGCCCAAACCCAGTGCTGCCAAAACTGCGCCTAACCAGTCGAGGCCGGCGCTCTCTCGATCAGAGCTTTCCGGTACGCGCCAGAGGGAGATTATGATCACTAAAAGTGCCAGCGGAATATTAATAAAGAAGACTGCGCGCCATGATACGTGTTCGATCAGCCAGCCGCCGATCACTGGCCCGATCGCGGTTGTGATCGCGCTGAGCCCCGACCAGGTGCCGATGGCGCGTCCGCGTTGGTCCTCTGAAAACGAACTGCTGATGATAGCGAGACTCCCCGGAACAAGAAGCGCCGCGCCAAGCCCCTGAAAAGCGCGAGCGGCGATGAGTTGATGAATGTCGACCGCGAACCCGCACGCGGCCGATGCTAACGCGAACAGCGTAATGCCGATCAGAAAAACCCGGCGACGCCCGTAGTGATCGCCGAGCGAACCGCCGACCAAAAGGAGCGCCGAGAGCAGAAGTGCATAGGCTTCGATCACCCATTGCACGTCCACGGCAGTCGCGTTCAGGTTCGTCTGAAGCGCGGGTAATGCGACGTTCACAACAGTCCCATCGATGAACGCCATGCTCGACGCGAGAATGGTCGCAGTGAGGATCCAGGGCCCGCGCGATTTCGCACACGGCGCTGTCTGCGGCGCAGATCGAATTACGTTCTCGTCACAAGGTTCCTGAAGAATTGCCCACATATTTCGCTCGCGAAGAGTTTTACTGCGCATCGGAATGGGAGTCTTCGATCAGTCAATGGCGCTCACTTTTTGCAACTGCGCGTTCGATCCGGGGATCAGGGATCAGCCAGGTAATTGCCACGACGACGTAAAGTGTGCACGAGAGCCATGCCCTGACGAATGCAAGCGGGATGGCAATTGCGTAAAACAGGATCGACAATTTGGCTTTGACGTCTTTGCCAACGGCAATCGCGAGCGTCGAATGTTTGCCTTCGTGTTTGATCAGTGATCGCTCCAAAACCACATACGCGCATGCCGCGCAAATAAGAACAATTCCGTAGAGCGCAACTGGCGAGGTCGCGAAATCATTTTCGCCCATCCAACCGGTCACAAACGGGATCAAGGAAAGCCAGAAGAGCAGATGCAAATTGGCCCAGAGACTCGGCCCATGAATCTGCCGAACCGCATGGAACATGTGGTGATGGTTGTTCCAATAAATGCCGAGGTACACAAAGCTGAGGATGTAGCTGAGGAACACGGGCAGCACCGGCCGCAGCGCGGCGAGGTCGGTCCCAAGCGGCACTTTCATCTCGAGCACCATGATCGTAATAATCACCGCGAACACACCGTCGCTGAAAGCTTCAAGCCGTGTGGTTTTCATCTAACCAGCCACATCGCAAAGCGGCAGTGCGTCAATATTCGCAAAATGCGTCGTCCGGATAGCAGTATAACCACCTCTCGCCCGGCTGCGCGGAAGCGATCACAGGATGCTCTGTGGCATGCGCGTGTTTACTGGCGTGCCGGTTCGGCGAGCTATCGCAACAGAGCGTAACGCCACAAGTCTGGCACGTCCGCAGATGAACCCAGCGTGAACCGATCTTCACGCACTCCGCGCATTCGCGAACCTGCGGCTGTTTAACCGAGTCGATTGCATCGAGATGAGAGCAGCCTCGGCCGGACATTGCGTTAATGCGTGTTGCTATGCGTTCCTCTCAATCAGACTTCGGTGAACCTAAATGCGGCTAAGCCAGGAATCCTCACGGTATTTCAAAAATCTCGACCTGCTTGGCAATGCCGCGGAGTGAGCGCTTCTCCGGGGTCGCGGCGATGCCGCTTGATTGCAACAGCTTCGAGGCTTCGCTGTCAGAAACGATCCGTTCGGTCGCGAAAATGGAGCGCGACGTGGCGAGACCTTGAACGCGCGCGGCAATGTTTACAGTCCGTCCGAAGTAATCCTGCCGGTCGTTCAGCGAAACGGCCAGACACGGCCCCTCG
>DATEMI010000423.1:0-4058 GCA_035275665.1 Terriglobales bacterium
ATTGGGAAGAGAACGTATGATCGCTGCTCGTTGAAGATGCTCATCGCGCCGCTACAACAAACTTCCTTTCCTGTGCTTCTAGTGGAGATGCCGCTGTAAGCAGCGCAGTCTCCGTTTTGCTCAAGAGTGCCTCCGGACGTACAACTGGAACTATGCGACCCTCGATAAGCGTAAGTCCGCGATACCAGTTCCGCTCTTCTCCTGTGAACGCGACCGGCAGCCTGTGAATCGCATAGATCTCTTTCATGCCATCGATCGACTCCACCGCTAAGGCCGCGGGAGCATGACGCAACACCATCACCCGCGCGGGCTGCATTTCCCGAACACGGAAATGGGTGCATGCGTCAACGACGAAAATAGTCTTACCCTGCCGCTCCAATGTGTGCTTCACCTTCGCAAATCTGTCCTGAAATGCGAACGAAGCAAAACGCTTTAGTCCCGTTGTCTCGCGAATCTCTTCCACAGCTCGTGCTCCAATTGCAAACATAGCGCCGCCGGCAGAGAAAAGAATTACAGCCTCCTGCGCCCGTCGTGGTGTGCTCGTCCGAGCTCGTGATTGCGAGATCTTCATTAGGCACCTGCTTTCGCACCGTGCACCTGCAGAACGCGTTTTTCGATCGCGGCAAAAATGTTTTCTATCGGCAGCACCTGATCGACTGCGCCGTTTCGGATCGCTTCCGCATTCATTCCGAAGATCACGGATGTTGCTTCGTCCTGCGCGATGATGTATCCGCCGACGCTCTTCATCGCTTGCGCTCCACGAACACCGTCATTTCCCATTCCGGTCATCACTACTCCGATCGACAGGGGACCGGCGTATTCGGCTGCGCTTTCCAATGTCGCGTCGGCGCACGGGCGATAGCCGAGAATTCGTGGACCATCGTCAAGCGTCACGCGACCTGTTGCGGAGACGCGCATGTGGTGTGATCCCGGACAAATGTAAGCAGTGCCTGGGGCAAGAATGTCTCCGGCCTCAGCTTCCTTCACGCGAACAGCGCATGCTTCGGATAGTTGCTGGCTGAACTGCGAAGTGAAAGTGCCCGGCATGTGCTGCACAATCAGCAACGCTCCCGGAAATTCACGTGGAAACGCAGGCAAGAATTTCATCAGCGTTGCCGGCCCGCCCGTCGAGGCGGCAATCACTACCAGCGGGAACTTGCCACTGGATTTTGCGGGTTGGGCGGCAGCTCGCGGCGACTCCGTTTTCGGACCCGGCTCGGTCCGCGGAGCCGAGCTCGCAACTTCGTGCGCGACTTTCGTTCGTGATGCTGTGCGTACCACGCGAACTTTTGCTGCCACGCGCAGCTTGCGCACGAGTTCGTCGCGCACGCTGCTCATGTCGAGGTCGACGCCGCTGTTCGGCTTGGCCACAAAATCGATTGCGCCGAGTTGAAGCGCTTTAAGCGTGATCTCCGCTCCTTCTTTCGATTCGGAGCTCACGACCACAATCGGTCGCGGATTTGTGGACATGATCTGCTCGGTCGCCTGCAGCCCGTCGAGATGAGGCATATTGATGTCCATCGTGATGACGTCGGGCTTCAGCGATTCCGACTGACTCACCGCCTCGCGACCATCGCGAGCTTCGCCTGCTACCTCAAATCCCGGCTCCGCGAGCAGGATGCTGTGCAGCACCTTGCGCATGAAAGCCGAGTCGTCGGCGATGAGCACCCGAATTTTGCCTTGAGCCGCCATTGCTTAAACCGCAGGAAGAGACGCAGCGTGCGTCTCTCCTTTCATCACCGGTCCGTGTGCCGGACCGATCAACTTCGTTACAGCCGCAATCAACTGCTCATCCTGCACTGGCTTCGTGAGGAATCCGGCTGCGCCTTCTTTTTCGGCGCGCTCGCGATGCTTCGCTCCTGCGCGCGAAGTGACAACCATAATGGGAATGCCTTTCGTCTCGGCATTCTGTCGCAGATGCATCATCAGCTCATAACCGTTCGTGCGAGGCATTTCCAAATCTGAAATGATCAGATCGCAGCGACACTGCAGCGCGATCTCCAGCGCTTCGAGACCGTCGGCGGCCAGACGCACGCGATAACCAGCCTTCTCCAGCATGCGTCCGACAAACTTACGTACGCTGATTGAGTCGTCGGCGAGGATGACCACCTTTTCCTGACGCAACGGTTCGATCGCCGCTTCGGGAATTTCTCCAGCTGCAAGCGCCGCAGCTCCGGGCGCGAAGATGCGCGCCGCAGTTGCGCTCGTCATTAACGGACGACGCTCGATCGCCTCGCCGGCCACCAGGCGATTCACGTCGATCAACAGAATCAGACTGCCATCGGGAGCGATGGTTGCTCCCGGAAAGAGCTTCACGTTGCGCAAATACTCGCCTAGATTCTTGATCACGATTTCGTCCTTGCGCAGGACCTCGTCAATGATCACGCCCACGGAGCGTCCGGCTACGCTGACAATGACCAGGTGATAGAAACCATTTACCGGCTCGACCTGAGCGAGTCCAAGTTGGGAATCGAGACGAACGACTTCGGTGACTACATCGCGAACTTTCGTGAGCAGCTTTCCGCCAACTTCTTCGATCGTGCTCGCAGGCACACGGCGAATTTCTTCGACAAACGACAGGGGGAACGCGAAGGATATTTCGCTGCACCGCACAAACAGAGCTTGCGAAATGATGAGCGTGAGCGGAACCTTCAGTGTGAACCGCGTGCCGAGATTTTTCTGCGTATCGACGTCGATTTCGCCGTTTAGCGTGGTGAGATTGGCGCGAACAACATCGAGTCCTACCCCGCGGCCTGCCAGTTCAGTCCTGCGCTCCGCGGTCGAGAAGCCCGGATGGAAGAGCAGTTCCAGCAGCTCGCGCTCGCCCAGCCGGCCTGCTTGCTCCTGCGAATAGATCTCTTGATCCACAGCAGTTTTGCGGACCTTTTCGTAGTCGATTCCTTTCCCATCGTCTTCGACTTCGATGTAGATGTGGTTGCCGCGATGGTAGGCGCGAACAGCAACGTTGCCATGATCGGTCTTGCCTGCGTTATATCTCTCCTCAGAGCTCTCAAGCCCATGCGCCACTGCATTTCGCACGAGATGAATCAGGGGATCGGAAATCTGTTGAATGATGCTGTTATCGAGTTCAGTTTCGGCGCCAGTTAGAGTCAGCTCAACTTGTTTACCTGCCGCTTTTGCAGCATCGCGCACAGTTCGTGAGATACGTGTGTAGAGATTCCCGATAGGAACCATTCGAGCTTGCGTAATTTCATCTTGCAGACGGTGAGCAAGCTTTGTGAATTCATCGATGTCGGAATCGACTCGACGAACGAAGCCATCGAGCTGCGTGAGGACTTCGGTCACGTCGGCCGAGATTTCCGTCAGTGAGCGCGAAAGGATGCTGTAGTCGTCGTAACGGTCCCACTCCAGCTCGCTAAATTCTGAAGAATCGCCAAATCCACCAACCAGTCCATGCGAGCCAGGCGACGAGAAGGACGAAGTAAATATGCCCGTCAACCGGCTGAATTCGTGCTTCTCCTGGAAGTCGGAGATCTTCTCCGACATCCTTCCTTTAGAAAAGTTCAGCACTTCGGCTAGCCGCTGTAGTTCGCTCAGGCGGCCAAGCATGCGCGTACGGTTGATGACCAGCTCACCGACCGCGTTCATCATGCTGTCAAGGCGTTCTAGCGCGATGCGAACCGACTTCGATTGTGGAAGCGCTGCGGGCTCTTTGCTGCGCAGCCCGGCGATGATCTCCGGCTCCTGCTCCGAGTCGGAACTCTCTTCGAAAACGTTCTTTGCTGGTGCGACAGTGGTTTCGGATTTCGTCTGAACAAGTTGCGGCGCAGGAACAGCAGTAATTTCTTTTGAAGGCTCAAGAGGTTGATCTGTCTCTTCAGGGGGCGCGAGCGCGCTTAGCCTGCTCAGCAGCGACTTTACGGTGACTTGCAGCGTCGCTTCGTCTGGCCATAGGCGATAGACGAACTTTTTGATTGCATCGACCGCTTCGAAGCAGAGATCGATGACCTTTTGACTCGGCTTGATCTCTCCGTCCCGTACTCGCCCGATCAAGTCCTCGGCTCGATGCGCTACGTGCGAAATTCTCTGCAGGCCCA
>DATEMI010000424.1:0-4224 GCA_035275665.1 Terriglobales bacterium
CGGTCGCAGGAGTTGCAAGTCCAGTCGTCCCGCTCTGCATTCCAGGTTGTGCGGGTGGTGGACTCCCAGCTGAGGCCTCGTCGCCTGCAAAGGAAAAGCGACGTGTAGACGCGTTTCGAAGCGCATTCCTCTTGGACGAGCTACTCGTCGTCGTGGCACCGGCGCTTGGGTCCTGACCTGCAAGCTGATCTTCGGTAACCGGGGGTTCGGTAGTCGTCTTCACAGCCGTATTCTGCGCGTCACTACCCGCCAGTCCGGCCGGCTGACGGAAATGGCTCGGTACCTTGCTTTCGGGCTTCGAAAGCACGAAAAGCAGGCCCGTCGCGAGCAGCATCAACACCCCAGCAGACATCATGATCGGAGCTATTTTCAGGTGCGATCGTTCCTGTTTGGATTGCTGAGGCTTTGAAGCTTGAAAGAAGTTCTGTAGCTTCGTTGCAAACCGCCCGAATCCACTGAGCCGTTCGGCGCTGCGAATCTCTTCTAGAGCTTTGGCCGCGACTTCGTCGTCCGACGCTCCGTCATTCAATGCGGCAACATTCTCCTCGGGCTCGACGAGCGTGGTTTTGTAATCGTTGTCCATGCCGCTCATCCTTTATTCAAGGCGGTACGTCGCGGGCTTATCGGCGACGGCCCTATTTGAGATCGACAGCACGACCTGTTGATCGGAGTCGTGAACGGGAGGGTCAAACTCGACCACACACACGGCGCGAGCCCCAGGGGCAAGCTGTTTAGGAGAAACAACCGACTGCATCAACGCGACAGGCTCGACTTTTGCGGGTGCTTTCTTCCGATCCTTCGTATTTTCGGAGGGTGTGACGAGATTGATCTGAGGGTCTTCTAAATCGATGACGTCCGACGATGTGTTCTCCACATCGAAGGAAACGACTGCCAGCGTGCCCAAGCGCTTGAGAGTGTAAAAGCGGAGATCCAGGCCCCCTGAAACCACACCGGGCTGAGACTTCGGCGTTTTCTCAACTTCAACTGTCATCTTCTCCGCGAGTTCTGATCGCTCTCCGTCGCGGCGCTTCTTCTCCAACTCTTCAGGCGATACGGGTGGGGGATCATCCTTCGGCTCGACAGTCGGAACGGCATAATCAATCGAATACGCCGTGTCCTCCAGCTTTCCAGCCTTCAGTGTGATGTTAACCACTCGTCCGGAGGCCATGTAGACAAGCATGTTCGTTTCAATCGACGACTTGCTCTTCGCCGTCGGCTCTTCGATTTGCTTGATGATGGCGTAGTGCGGGTCGGTTTTGTCGGCCTCGGCGAGAAAGTAATTGCTGTCACCCAAGGCGATTCGCCGGATGGAGTCCGCATTCGGAAATTCGACGAAGATGGCAAAATGAGGCTCGGTCGAAATCGAATACGGGTAGCTCAGCGGCACGACTCCGGTGCCGCCTACCCCAGAGGGTTTTGGCTTGGCCGGCTGCGTGATAGCCGCTACCGCGTGCGACTGTGCGAGGCAGGCAACGCAGCCGGTGAAAACCAGCACCCACAGCACCGCGAATCGAGCGAGGCTTTTCATTGCAGAACCTCTTCTTTGTAGTCGGCGATTTCTAAGCCCGTCCATCCGTTGGCGGCAGCACGAGGTACGGGTGCGAGCCGGATCGTGTACTTGACCAGGAGGTTTTTCTCGTTCTCCTGACCGCTGATGAGCGTGGTCATCCGCTTCCGGCCAAAGACAATGGTGGTGTAAGGGTCGCCAGACACTAGCTCCGCCGATTTGATCGCGAGAGTGGAAGTGAGATTGTTCTCGTGCACGGTATCAACAAAATTTTCTTGATTGAGCTGCGCGAGAGTCTGCTGGCGAAGGCTGCACGTCATCTGATTCAGAGCCAAAGTCGTGTCGCGCTTGACAGTGAGCGGATCGATGTTCACGAAGCGATTCAGAAAGGCGGTCACGAATTCCAACTTTTCACCGTTATCTGGCTGCTGCTGAGCGGGGTTCTCCGCGACCTGAATGCCTGATCCCTCCAGCGATGAGACGTTGCCGTCCTGGACTCGGAGAAGAATCGGTGGTCGCAGCTGCGCGAGAATCGCTGAGGCAATGGCAATCAGCGCCACACCACACGCCACCAGCGCCACTCGCGAGGCTCGGCGCGCTTGCATTGCCAAATGGCTGTAGAACTCTGTGTAGTCGCCTAACTCGGACTTGGCCTTCTGAGTTTCATCAAGCGTCAAACTAGTTGTCGCCATGCCTCACCTCTTCATGCTGTTTCTGGTGGCGGAAGCGCCCTGAAATTTGTCGAGGGTGGAACAGAAGTTGTTTCCGCGCTCCGGCTTCTAGCAAAATATCCGATAGCCTGCGGAACCGTTACCGCTGCGCCGCCAGTGGCATAGGCGATTCCCGCAGACACACCTGTCTGAACAGCTCGGTAAGTTGCGAAGGCCAAACCGGCCGTAACCAACTCCGAGACCGCGCTTCCCGCAGCATTCAAAGCGCCTCTAGTTATGTACCCGGTCAAACGCGGAATTTGCGTCAGCAGAATGGCCAGCAAGATAAGCAATATTGCCGGTACTAAGTTCACGACGGGGCCAGCCAGAAAAACCTGCAACAACGCCCCCGTGAACAGTGCAAAGACAATGCTCCAGATAGCTGGCCACAGAAGGACCTGAAGCAGGGCTTTGACATAGGTGTAAGTCACTACTGTGAGTTGCCGATTCGGGAGAACGGCGATGAGCAATGGGCCGAAGATATAGAGCAGAATGACGGCTAGGGCTTGTGCCACGACCAGACCGAGGTACGCGAGAACCAGGATGATGGCAGCAAGGAGCGTCAGCAACGTGACGATGCTTCCCGACATATTTGCGGCGAACGCGAGCACGGTACCGAGGCTCGAAAACTGCGATTGAATTTGCTGGAAGAAGGCTTGAAAGCTGTTCGGGTCCCCAAAGCGACGGGCCAAGTCGGAACTCAATTGATTGAACTGATCAAAAAGGTTTCGATAGTCCCCCAGAATGGCGAGTGTTATTCCAAAGCGGGCCATAATGCGGAAATAGTCTTCTTCGGGTCCATCCTGAAAGAACGATTGCAACATGGTGAACGTGAAGACGACTGCCGCAAGCGGGAGAGCAATTCCGATAATGAGCGGCAGGTATTGCTCGGCGCGGCCCCACAACCCGCCCAAAGCTGCCAGAAACCGGCTGATGCTTCCCAAGTCCATCACTGCCCCCTGAAATCGCCAATGCCGTAAGACAATTGCATGCTCCCAACCAAGTTTGAAACAGCGCTAACTTGGCCTTCCCGAATCTGTTCCTGCTCTTTCTCAATGGAATTTTCGCGCGCAGTATTGAGCGCTTGAAGCCTCATCAGGTCCCCGAGGAGGCTTTGATCGTAGGCTTGGGAGCGCAACATGGCGCCGTTTGCGGCGGCGGATAATTTCGCCGCGCCACCCGGACTGGCTACTGCCGCGCGCGACTCGATGTCATCTGCATCCAACTCCTCTTGCTGAGAAACCTGCTCGGCCCGCGAGGCTTCCAACAGGCCGAGTGTGGTCGTAGCATCGGCGGCATCGATCCTCTGTTTGCGTTCGAGTGGAAAATCAGCGGTCGGTGTGGGGCCATACGTGCCTTCGAGATCACCGCGGAGAATTGCAGGATCGACGAGCGCGTTATTGAAGTCGCGCTGCAGTTGCTGAAATTGAGGGAACTCACTGCCGACAGCCAGGTTCAAAACTCCTTGCAGCTGTCGGCCACGCGACAGCGTGATGCCTTCCTCAACGCCAGCATTGATCCGGTTGTACTGCTGAAGGTACAGCCCCAGCGTGTTCAAAGTCTCTCGGGAGATGCCAATCTGTTGACCGATGCGAACGACTGCTGTCCAGTCAATGACTGGCATTGTGCCGATGAAAGCGCGCGCGGTGACCGGCACAAGCAACGCGAGCACCGCGCCCAAACCGAAAATCACCAATTTTCTAGACTGCGGGTGCATAGATTTCCTTTCGGTTCTTCTTTGAAGAAGCTGATGCTATGCCCTTCGGGTGAGCCATTCCGAGCCGATAGATGACCTCCAGTGCCGAGAGTCCGGGGTGTTCTTTCTCAAATTTCTGGCGGAATTCGGTTTCAAGCGGATGGCTCGTGCTAGCCCAATAATCAAACGGTGTAGCTGTGAGTTGAATCACGGTGCTCGATTCGGGTCGATTGGCGACGAGTACATAGCTCTCGGCAAAATGTCCTGGCACGTTGCGCAACTCTTTCACCGCCTCGACCGCCGGCTCTGAA
>DATEMI010000425.1:0-2346 GCA_035275665.1 Terriglobales bacterium
CTCCGTGCCACCACCCCCCGGAACCACTCCGACTCCGACTTCCGGCTGGCCGAAAACGGCGTTTTCCTTGGAAGCGAAGCGGATGTCGCAAGCCAGCGCTAGCTCCGACCCTTGACCACGCGCCCGGCCACGCACCTTGGCCACACTGACCACACGCGACTGGGCGAAGCGAGTGACCATGCGGGGCCAAGCAGTGAATTCAGCGGCTCCAGGCTGATCCGGGATGACATCGGCGCGCAGGAAATCGAAGTGCGCGACGAAGTAATCCGGATTCGCACTTTCCAATACGACGACTTTCACGTCCTTGTCCGTATCGAGCGCATCCAGCAAAACATTGAGTTCCGCAAACATCTCGGGGTCGTAGATGTTGATGGGCGGATTATTGATCAAAACGGTCCAATAAGCGGGAGTCACCTTTGTGATAGTGAGGCGGTTTTGTGTAGTCATTGGTGCTTTCTCCAAAGGGGATTGTCTTTGTGTGAAATACCTGGATTCGTTAAGCGCGCACTGCGGCCTTCATCCGCTTCACGGCCTCTTCGGTGGTCCAGACAGCGTTGGCCATGAAGCGCCAGTTGACCATCGCGGCCTCATAGCCGTCGCCTTCTTCGTTCACAGGGGCAGCTACGGCGTCCCGGACCATCGCGACTTCGAAGCCTGAATCGATGATGTCGCGCATGTGGGATTCGAGACAGAGATTCGCAACCGGACCGGCCATCACCACTTTCTGAACCCTGCGCATGCGCAATTGCTTGATCACGTCGTTCGTCGAGCAACCAAAATGTTTGTGCGGCGATGTGTTGCAGGTGTGGCCGTCCATCAGATACTTCTTGAACGGCTCGTAATAATCAGCCCGGGACGCATGGAAACCTTCCAGATCGACTGGATCCTTGCGGCCGCAGAATCCGATCGAAGCGAGGTAATCGGCGATCGCGCCCGGAGGTAGGTTCCATTGAAGATCGGTTGGATAGTACCAGTGCGGCGAATGGATGATGTAGTAGCCGAGTTCCTGGGCAGTCTGGAGAAGCCGGTCGAGATTCGCGATCACGTTGCGCTTCTTGAGCGCGTCGGCGATCATTTCGTAGTAGGTTCCGCTCTTCTTTTCTTCGAGAAACTCGTTCTGCATATCGGCGAGCACCAGAGCCGTGTGTTCTTTGTCGAGTTGCATTTCGGGATTGCGGTGGGTGAACAAGAACATTTCAGCCTCCTTAAACCTGTGTCGATCGATTTACTATCCTTGCGATTCATTTGATGTCCACCGAAAACCCTTGTTCCGACAAAAAAGAGGCGAATCCTGCCATTCCCTAGTGTTCATCGTAAACACTTCGCCGTTACTGCCACGCCAATTCGTCATTATGAACTCAATCCTAATCGAAGGAGCAGATCATCGCATCCTCTGAATCGTGCGGCAACGCCACTTCGCACCGCTCGCATTTACTCTTCATTTCCAACATCGCATTCTTCTCCAGATGGCTCAACCGAGCTATGCTTCCAGAAACCTGCCTTTGCAGTGAGTGCACGGGCTCGCTCTACGCGGACGCCAATTTTCCTTCCGGGTAGCTAACAGCGGAAAGATTGATTTGCCTAGTGGCCAGTTCCGCGACTGCCAAAGCCATCACTATCAGTACCGCTCCCACAAACAGGCTTTTGATGACCGACGAAAAATAATCAACCTGACTAAAAACGGCCAAATACTGCCATAAAAGATCGATATCGTGCAGCCTAGAGATGGTTTTTGTTAGCCTGTCGAGAATGACTGAATCACGAGACATCGCATATCCGGACACGGCCTTGGGACCTGAGCCTCTCAATTGGCTCGGGACGCAGTTTCGTCCAGACCTCGCTTACCCAAAGTTATCGGACGACATGGTTGCTCGACTCCGACCCTACGGTTACGAGCAGAGCTTCGCTGCCGACATATGCTTGTACAACCACGGAGATCGGAACGTCGACCTGTTCGTGGTGCTTGAGGGCGGGATCGACATAATCCTTCCCGATGCTCTTGAGGGTACGAAGGTCTACAACCAGATACGAACCTTCAACTTCAGTGGCGAGTACAATCTCCTAAATTCCCAAGCCGCGGTGGTCGAGGCCCGCACCATCGCACCAAGTCTTCTGCTGCGCGTTCCGAAAGCAAGGCTACGCGAGCTCATGCGTGCTGAGGGCGACATCGCCAATCTCATCATCCAGGCTTGCATATGGCGCCGTCTTCGCATCGTTGAAGCAGCAGTAAGCGGCGTCACATTGAAGGGGTACGCCGACGATCCGCAGATGCTGCTGCTCCGCCGATTCTTGCTGCGCAACATTTACCCGCATCGTGTGGTGGAGCTTGCGGAAGGAAGCACTTGC
>DATEMI010000426.1:0-10758 GCA_035275665.1 Terriglobales bacterium
CGAAAAGCAATATGCACACAGAGGCGTAGATCAACAGTTCGTCGTTACGCCCGATGACACGACTCTGATCGCCGACGGAGCCGATTGCACGCGCGTGATCATGCGCGTGGCCGACGAATTTGGTAATCTGCGTCGCTACTCCACCGCTTCAATCGAGCTAAGCCTTGATGGACCGGCGGAAATCATCGGCGAGACTCCGTTCAGCTTAGTAGGCGGGGGCGGCGCAGTCTGGATTCGCGCCAAGCAGGATGCGGGAACTGTCACGCTCAGAGCGAAGCATCCCGTTCTGGGAACAAAGGAAGTTCGCATCCAGATTTCTGCAGCCGAGCCCGAGCGCGTGTAAAACATGATTTTCACCACAGAGACACTGAGGCACGGAGAAAAGCATTTCGGGTTTCTGGTTTCAGATTCGCCAACGCCAATCTTCACCAGATACCGCGAAAACGGGCTTTGCCGAAACTCGAAGCCTAAAACTCGAAACGCCTGTTCCTAATTATGGCTACTGCCCGGCCCGAAGTGCCGAACCAGCCACAGCTCGCGCGTCGTCTTGGACTCTTCGACGCGACCATGCTGGTGATGGGCGGCATCGTCGGCTCGGGCATCTTTATCAATCCGTACGTCGTCGCGCAGCAGGTTCACACGCCAACCTTGATTCTCGGTGCGTGGGTTGTAGGCGGCGTGATTGCGCTGGCCGGCGCATTCATCTATGCCGAATTGGGACAACGCTTGCCCCAGGTCGGCGGCCAGTATGCCTATTTGCGCGAAGCCTACCATCCGCTCTTCGGATTCCTCTACGGATGGACGCTGCTGCTGGTTATCCAGACTGGTGGCATGGCGGCGGTGACGGTCACGTTCGCGCGCTATTTTCTTGAGCTGACCGGTTGGCATCTCGCCGAGGCCGGAGTCGCAGTCGTTGCGCTCGGTATTCTGACCGTTCTGAATTGCCTTGGCGTGAAGACCGGCAGCACGGTGCAGAGCGCGCTGATGGTGATGAAGATCGCTGCTATCGCCTTCCTCGTGGGCTGCGGATTCCTCTTCGTACGCTCAGCGCAGCTTCACTGGGTTCCCATTTCGGACCAGCCCGCATCTTTGAGCCTGTTTTCTGAATTCGGAGCCGCGATGGTTCCTGTGCTCTTCGCTTATGGCGGATGGCAGACCACGCCGTTTGTCGCCGGCGAACTGCGCGATCCGCGCCGCGACCTTCCGCGCGGGCTTCTGCTCGGCGTGATCGGAGTTATCGCGCTGTACACGAGCGTGAGCCTGGTCTGCCTGCGCGCGCTCGGCCCTGAGCAGTTGGCGCAGACGCGTACTCCTGCTTCTGCAGTAATGGGAGCTGCGCTCGGCAACGTCGGCAGCACTATCATTGCCTGCGGCATCGCCATTTCCACTTTGGGATTCCTGAGCCAGGGAATCCTCACGGCGCCACGCGTTTATTTCGCCATGGCTGAAGACGGAGCCTTCTTCCGCAGCGTGGCTCGCGTTCATCCCACCACCCGTGTACCGATCCTTGCCATCGTGCTGCAGAGCGTGTGGACGATGGTGATTATGCTCACTGGCCGCTACGAGCAGATTCTGAATTATGTCGTCTCCATGGACTGGGTCTTTTTCGGACTCTCTGCCGGATGTTTATTCGTCTTCCGGCGACGCCGGGTTGGCGAAGCTGATTTTCTGATGCCCGGCCATCCCTGGAGCACGGCAATCTTCTGCATCGTGTGCGCATTGGTTGTCGTCAATACAGTGGCGCGCTATCCGTCGAATACACTCATAGGAGTGGCAATTCTGCTCTCCGGAATTCCGCTCTTCTTTTTATGGCGACACATCAATCTCTCGAAGTGATTCCCGTTCGGACGCAGGCGCGTTCGAGCTACATGGAGTTCGCGAAGCTGCGTTCGGGGGCGAAGTACAACCTTGCTACGAGCGGCATGGCCAGTTTCACCATGGCCGAGCTTGGGGTATCGATCGACGATCTCGAAATCAATCCTCCGGCCGGATACGGCTACGAACCTCTGGACGGCGCAATTGCGGAGCGCTATCGCGTGCCGCAGGAAAGCGTGATTACCGCTTTGGGAACGTCGATGGCGAATTATTTCGCCCTCGCCGCCTGCACGGATTCTGGCGACGAGATTCTGGTCGAGCAGCCAACCTATGCTCTGCTGCTCGATACCTCTCGTTATCTCGGCTTGGACATAAAGCGCTTTCAGCGCCCGGCCTCGGCGAATTACCAGATCGATGTGGATGATCTGCGCCGGCAGGTCTCATCTCGGACAAAGCTGATTGTGCTCTGCAATCTGCACAATCCCACGGGAGCGCTCACCGCAGAATCCACACTGCGCGAGGTCGGCGAGATCGCAAAGAGAGTCGGCGCGCGGGTGATCGTCGATGAAGTTTACTTAGAGATGCTGTGGGAAAGGCATCCGCACAGTGCGTTCCATATTGATCCGGAAGTGTTTCTCAGCACCAATAGCTTGACGAAGGCTTACGGACTGAGCGGCATTCGCTGCGGCTGGGTGCTCGCGTCGCCGGAGATCGTGCAGCGCATTAGGCACTTCGAAGACTTACATATGGGCACGAACGTCCATCCCGCGGAGCTGATGGGCGTGATTGCGTTCCAGAAGCTCGATCAAATCGCGGCGAAGCAGAAGAAGCGCTTGGATCACAATCGCAAGCTCCTGCGCGAAGCGCTCGAATCGCAATCCGTTCTCGAATATTTCTGGCCGGAGAACGGGACGGTTGTCTTTCCCCGCGTGAAAGGAAACGCGGCGACATTCGTCGAGCGCTTGCGTTCAGAGTATGAGTTGAGTGTTGTGCCTGGCGAGTTCTTCGAAGATCCCCAGCGGATTCGAATTGGCGTAGGCGGTACGACCGATAGCGTGCGCGCCAGTTTGGGACAGCTGCGGAAGGGGCTCGCAGAACACGATTAATCATTCGGACCGACGGCCGCCCTCGGCCGGGTTTTCCATGGGATTCGACATAGTCGGGATCCCAATCCAAAACCCGCGCGAGGGCGCGCGTTGGCCCAAACCCTAGAGTTTGCGAATTACTTGCCCTGTTGCATGCCCTCCAACTGCTTCGCCGCGTCCTCGATCATCTGAGCTTCGTGCTCCAGCACGCGACCGATCGTCTGCGAGCCTTGGTCGGCCTCCTGCCACTTCTTCTGCTCAATCGATTCGCGGACTGCAGGCAGCGTCTTCACGCCGTAGCCGGTGTAGGCGCCGGGAGCGTAGATCTGATTCTTGAACCATGGGCGCTCGGGCAAGCCATTCTCGTCGAGGAAGCCGCGTTCAGCTTCGATCAGCTTCTGGTTGAGCTGCTGAATGCTGCTGCTCGCGTATGCCGCGCCGCCATTTTCCTGGGCTTGGGTCAGCGCTTTTTCGAAATGGTCGGAGCTGCGCTTCATCGCTGCGCTGCCATTCTCGAGAGGCGCGAAGTTGATGAAGGGCGGAATATCTTCCCGTTTTGGAGCTACGGTCGGATGCTCCGGATCGGAGACCGCGTCGTAGGCGCCTTCGCCCAGTTCGCGGTTGACTTCCGCCTGCTTGTCCTGCTCGGTCTTGAGCAATGTTTCGACTTCTTTCACGTAGCGCGCGACCGTATCGGCGGCATCGCCGAAGCTGAGGGGAATCAATTCAGCGTCGGCCATGCGCATCACGGCTGAGCCGCCAAGCTGCGCCAGCGCTCGTCCATAGACGAACTTGGTGTCAGAGAAGTGCGTGTACCAGTAGAAGTCGTCGTAGATGGAGTGATAGACGCCTCCTCCACCTTCACCGCCGAAACCTATGTTCAGCGCCGCGATTCCAGCGTGGTCGAGAAAGGGCGCGTAGTCGGAGCCGTCGCCGAGTGCGCTGATGTGCAGCTCACTCGAATGCCGCAGGTCGCCGCGGTCGGTCTCGGCTGTCGCGCGCGAAATGCGCTGCAAACGCGCACGCTGCCAGACAGAAAGGTTCGGCTTCTCCGGATCTTGTATGTCGTGGCCTACATCGTTGATGAAGCGCTCCAGACGATGATCGCCCGAGGCGCGCCAAAAGCCGCGGCCACTGCCGTCAGAGTTCACGTACATCACCGCGTGCTGCTGCAATTCCTTCATGTGTGTTTCCACCCACTCAGTCGAGCCGAGCAGGCCAGGCTCTTCGCCGTCCCATAGGCAGTAGATGATCGTCCGCTTTGGCTTCCAGCCTTGCTTGAGCAGCTCGCCGAGCGCGCGGCCTTCTTCGAGCACGGCGGACGCTCCCGAAATGGGATCGTCGGCGCCGTTCACCCAGGCGTCGTGGTGATTGCCGCGGATCACCCACTCGTCGGGATAGGTCGAGCCCGGGATGCGCGCGATCACGTCATAGACGGGCTTAATGTCCCAATTCGATTTCATCACCAGATGCACCTGCGCCGGCCCAGGTCCCATGTGATAGGTGATCGGCAACCCTCCGGCCCACTTGTCGGGCACGACTTCACCGCCCATGGCTGCAAGCAACGGCTCCGCATCTGCGTAGGAGATCGGAATCACAGGAATTTTCTCGATCACCTTGCTCTCGCTGATCGACAGGCGCTTGGCATCTTTGGTTGCGCCAACACCTGGGGTGAGGGGATCGCCAGGGTAGTCGGTATCTTCCACGCTGCCGCGCTGCACGCCGTCTTTGGGACGATAGGCCCCTTTTGGGAAAACGTCGCCGGGCACATAGCCGTCGTCGGCGGGATCGGAGTAGATGATGCAGCCTTTGGCGCCGTGTTCATATGCCACTTTGGGCTTGATGCCGCGCCAGCCGGCGCCGTAGCGGGCGATCACAATCGCCCCTTTTACGGAAATGCCCATGCGATCGAGCTGATCGTAGTCGTCGCGCATTCCGTAGTTCACATAGACTAGCGGGCCGGTCACGTCGCCATCGGCGGAGTAGGCGTTGTAGGTGGGTAGTTGCTGCTGGGTCTGTCCCGAAGTGGGATCGCCGGGTACTGGCGGCTCCTGCAGCTTGGCGCGAAACTTCGTCGGCGCAACCAGTTCGACGACGCGCTCCTTTGGAGTAGGGAAGAGCACGTAAAAGGTTTCAATCTGGGCATCGAAGCCCCAGGATTTGAACTGCGACAGCATCCAGTCGGCATTCTCTTTGTCGTACGCCGAGCCGACGTTGTGCGGATACGCGCTCAAGCGGCGCATGTTCTCGCGCAGAATGTTCGGATCGGGAATGGCGCGAAACTTCTGCTCCCATTGCTGCTCGGTGCGGGAGGAGTCCGTGGTATAGCCGATGTACGTCTTCGATGCATTGTCGGTGGATGCTGCGGCTTGTTGAGCTGTTCCGTATTGAAGAAACGAAAAGATGAGGATGCAGGTTATTAGGGATTTACAGGAATACAAGTTGTTCCTCCTGATGAAGTCGGCCGGGGGTTAACACGAAGGTCACGGAGGCAACAGCAAGGTCACGGAAAGTATGCCGGTTTCGTGAACTTGGTTTTGACTTCGTGACCTTCGTGTTAACTCCCGGTGTTTTCTACTTCAATGCCCGAACCAAGTCCTTCCAGCCGACAAGAATGAAACCCTGATCTTTCAGGAACTGGCGGAACTCCGGGCTCTTCACCATATCGAAGTCGTGTTGACGCCATGCCGCTCCCCAGTTGAAATGGTTCCATGTTGCGCCCTGCATCTCGTCATCGTCGAAGCCGAGGTGCACGATCAGCTCGTACACTCCTGGCGCGAGCGGTTGCAGCATGTTCTCGTATGTCTTCGGCCATTGATCGGGTGGCACGCCGGGTGAGATCTGCAGAACTTCATCTACTAGGCCTTCGGAGGGACGCAGCGTGCTCTCATCGACATTCTTCGTGCGCTTGAGCGGTATTGGCAGTCGGTAATCGTCGGCGATCTTGCGATACGTGGCGATCAGTTGTGGAGTGGTAAGGAGCGCGCCCATGTGCGTGTCGAGGTGGCTGAGCGGAATGCCCAGGCTGCGCGCGCGATCGATTTGCGCATGCAGTTCGATCTCAACTTCCGACGACTTGTCCTGTTGCGCTACCTGCGTTTCCAGCAGGGGGAGATAGCCTTGCTGATCCAGCAGGCTGGGCACTTTGTCACGCGGGCTTACCGGTCCCCAGCGAAAGTCGGTCCACTCGCTGTTGAGCGCCATGTGAATTCCCAGATCGGCCTGCGGATGAGCCTGCGCCCAGCGTGCCACTTCGGGAAGCCAGGGACAGGGGACGAGAATGCTCGCGGACGTTACCCATCCGTTCTCCAGCGCCTGCGTGATCGCGCGATTCACTGAGTGCGCCATGCCGAAATCATCGGCGTGAATAATGAGGAGGCGAGCGGAGGCAGAATAGCCGAGCTTTTCCTGAACAGTTTGCTTAGCAGATTGTTGTGCGAATGCAGATGCGAGCAGGAGGACAGCGCAAAGAATTGGCCGCATAAGTGAACGGGGAAGTGTAAGACATTGGCGGAGATTTGGACAGAGGCGGATATCAGGCGCATTAGCTAGAACATTTCGCCCTTCGGGCTCACGATGCTTCCATCGTCATCTTCGCGTCCGCTTTAGGCGGGTGAACACGCAGCATTTTGCCGCCGGCAGTCAGCCTGTACTCCTCGCCGCGCCAGTCGATCTTTGCGCTCAAATAGCTGCCAATCCAGAGAAAAGCTCCGAGCAGGTCGCGGACGGGATAGAGCCAGGCGAGCGATAGAGCTTTCCTATCTTGGGCGACGACGTAGCCGGCTAGAATTGACTGGAGGACACGATTCAAGAATGCAGCGGCGAGCAGACCTATTCCCAATTTGGCATGCCGGCTCGCCATGCCTGCGAGAAATCCGAGGACGCCGGAGGGCATGGCATACGTGAGCACTGTCCCGAGGTGACCTTTAGGTCGCGAAAATCGCGTGCTCCGCATCCAGCGGACCTGGTGGCGCATCGACGACAGGAAAGAATGATGAAAGACCATATGGTCGATTCTGTGATGCGAGAGCACGACCTCCATTCCCGATTCGGCAACGCGATTGCCCAGGATGTAGTCGTCGGCGCAATAATCATCCATGAAACCGAAACCGTTCAACGCTTCCACGCACTGACGGCGAACCACCATCGTGGGACCGAGAGCGAACTTCATACCTTCGAGCATGTCGGCTACGACTACGCCTGAGGTCATTTCCACCGAATAGCCCAGCGCTTCGAGATCGGTCCAGAATCCACCAGCCGGCAAGCCGCGGAAGATGCAGGTGGTCATTCCTACTTTGGGATTTGCAAATGGCTTGATGATCTCCCGCAGATAGCCGGGAGAGACGCGCACGTCACTGTCGCTGATCACGAGCAGATCGTGCGCTGCGTGCTTCCACATCTTTTCCAGCGAATAGAGCTTGGCGTTCGTCCAAGGCGGCTCGCCGCAGGTCATGAAACGAACGTTCACCGCCGGATATTTTTCCGAGAGCTGGCGCGCGACCTGCAACGCAGCATCATCTTCGCGCCGCGCGCAGAAGATCAGTTCAAAATTGGGATAGTCCTGGAGAAAGAAGCTCTCAAGGTTCTCGCGCAGGTTAGGCTCGGAGCCGTGTACTGGCTTGAGCACGCTTATGGGCAGCGTGTATGAGGGCGCGTTCAGTAGCTCGCGACGGCGCTGCGCAAAGCGCAAAACGCCCGCGATGACCAGCAGAAGGTATACCGTCGAAGTCACCGTTCCAAAAAAGGCAATGGCCAGCAGTACGCGCGCGAGCATGATGTGGGTGAAAGCTTGATTCTACGGGACGCAATCGGCTGGAGTACAGGAAGGGCTGTAGTATCATGGAGCTACCCCAATCCCGCAGCGCGGGATTCCTACGTCTTCACGTCGGGACGTGGCTCAGCCTGGTAGAGCACTCGCTTGGGGTGCGAGGGGTCGGCAGTTCAAATCTGCCCGTCCCGACCATTCACTCCCTTTTCACCTCGGAGTACACGTAGGGAAACCTAAGTCAGCTCCGGTCGAAATCTCCATGCCGAATTGAGCAAATGAACTGGAAAGCCAGCTCCAATAACTTGATCCTGTCCCATAAATATGGGAGTATCATCTCAAGATGAAAACGACGCTGGAAATTCCGGATCCTGTCTTTCGACGGGCGAAGTCTGCGGCTGCTGAGCGCGGCATCTCTCTTCGTGAATTTGTCACAGCCGCAGTCGAGGACAAGTTGGCAGCCGAGCGCAGAACAGTTCAGCGTCCCTGGATGGCCGCTTTTGGAAAGCTGCGGAGCCTTCGGAAGGAGACGGCGAAGGTGAACCGCATTATCGACGAAGAATTTGAGCAGATCGAAGCCGAGGATCGGCTTTGATCCTGGACACAAACGGACTCTCCGCGGTTGCCGATGGCGAATCTGAGTTGGAGCCCATCCTTCGCAAAGCAGCCCAGGTGGCTATTCCGGTCATCGTTCTCGGTGAATACCGCTACGGAGTTTCTCACTCGCGCGATCGAGTTCGATACGAGGAGTGGCTGAACCAATATCTGCCATCATTCCGAATTCTCGCCGTCGATGAACAGACTGCGTCCTCGTATAGCATCATCCGCACGGAACTCAGGAAGCTCGGAACTCCGATACCGTCGAACGATGTTTGGATCGCTGCATTATGTCGTCAATTCTCCATGCCCGTGGTCAGTCGCGATCGGCACTTCGATGCCGTCCCCGGATTGGTTAGATTGGCCTGGTAGATTGATTGCCTCGCGATCGCCCGCATTGTCGATGAAGCGGGCAGATCGGAATATTTCAACGCATGCTGAACATTCGTCCTGCCAGCCGCGATGATGCAGCTTTGATTCTCGAACTCATTCGTGGTCTGGCCGAATACGAGCGTGCGCCTGATGCGGTGATCGCGACTGAGGCTGACATTGTTCGCGATGGGTTCTCGGGCGAGCCACGATTCTATTGCGTGATTGCTGAGTGGGAAGGAGTGCCTGCCGGATTTGCGTTCTACTTCTTTCATTACTCGACGTGGTTGGGCAAGGCGGGTTTGTATCTCGAAGATCTTTTCGTCAAGCCTGAGCTGCGCGGGAAGGGAATTGGGAAGGCGTTGCTGGTGCATTTGGCGGAGATTGCAATACACGAGAACTGTTATGGAATGCGGTGGCAGGTACTCGATTGGAATCGGTCGGCGATTGATTTTTACGAGAAGCTTGGAGCGAAGGTGATGCGCGAGTGGTTGGAGGTACGGATCAGCGGAGAGAGCCTGCGGGCATTGGCGGGATCGAGTCGGGACGAGTAACTCAAGGACCGACGCGCGCCCTCGCGCGGGTGTTTGGCTTTGAACATAAAAAGATTCGGTTACTGAATTCTATGATGGACTCGCCGAAACACGCGGCCGAGGGCGGCCGTCGGTCCTGCGTTTCTTCAGATTCCCACGCCGTATTCCGTGCCGTTGAACATCTCTTCGCCGGCGTGGCTGTAGCTGTCGTAAGGAGTGCGGTTGGCGAGGCGCTTTTTGCGGAGTTCGTTGCCGAGGTAGAGGGCTCCGGCTACGATGCCGATTCCCAGGCTGGTCCACATCAGGATCATTAATGGGCGACGGATGCTGAGATTCATTTGAATATCGTCTTCCTCTACCACCGTCTCAGGGCCTGCGGGCTGAACGATTTCGAGCCTTCTCGCGAACATCTTCGACATCCCATCATAGGATGCCCCTGCCCGCCCGATGTTTGCCGGATTATTTGCCGCAACAAGTTACCAGCGTAATACTTGCGCGCCTATGCAGGAAGTGACTGCGTGTCGTCTGCTGGCGTTTCGGGCGCATTCGCGCGAATCTCGCGCACGCGCTCAGCCACAGTGTACTTGAGCTTCTCGATGCCTTCACCGGTCACTGCGGAGATCGCCATGAATGGCAGCTTGCGACGCGAGGCGAAGCGCTTGAGCTTGGCAAGTTTTTCCGCATTCGCCACGTCAACTTTCGACGCAATAACGATCATCGGCTTCTGCTCGAGCCCTGTACCCCAAGTTTCAAGCTCGTTCATGATGACCTTGAAATCCTGTGTCGGATCGGGACGGCCGCTCGCGTCTGATACGTCGATCACGTGCAGCAATAGCCGCGTGCGCTCGATGTGACGCAGAAACTGCGTGCCCAGACCATGTCCGGCGCTGGCTCCTTCGATCAGGCCGGGAATATCGGCCACTACGTAACTGTACTCGTCCGGCGCCTCGCCCGTGGTCACAACGCCGAGGTTGGGTTCCAAAGTGGTAAACGGATAATCCGCAATCTTCGGACGCGCCGCTGAGATGCGCGAGATCAAAGTCGACTTTCCCGCATTGGGATAGCCGACCAGACCTACATCGGCGAGGAGCTTCAGCTCGAGTCGGTATGTGCGCTCTTCGCCGGTGCGTCCGAGCTCGTGTTCGCGTGGCGCCTGGTGCGTAGGCGTGGCGAAATGCTGGTTGCCGCGCCCACCGCGTCCGCCTTTGGCAATGACGATGCGCTCGTCAGCGTGCGAGAAATCGTGAATGCGCTCCCCGCTTTCGGCATCATAGAGGATCGTACCGACGGGCACTTTGAGGATTACGTCCTGCCCCTCGGCTCCGGTTCGGTTCGAGCCTTCGCCATGACGCCCACGCTCTCCTTTGTATTCGGGATTAAAGCGGAAGTGGATGAGCGTGTTGTGACGCTCGCTGGATTCCATGATCACGTTGCCGCCGCGTCCACCGTCGCCACCGGACGGACCCCCGCGCGGGACAAATTTCTCCCGGCGAAAGGCCATGCAGCCGTTGCCGCCGTCGCCTGCTTTTACGCGAATTTTGGCTTCGTCAATGAACATGGGGCAAAAACAGGCTTTCGGCAGTCGGCACTCGGC
>DATEMI010000427.1:0-2674 GCA_035275665.1 Terriglobales bacterium
CAACACGGATCTGAGAGCAAGGAATTGGTCCAGACCATCTATGCCGCAGCCGATCTTCTTGGACTCCCTCGCAATTCGATCGAGCTGAGCCGCTTTCTGGACTTCACGCGCAAGTGGCTAGGAAGCCGGATTTGTGCGACCGGCAAGCTGAGCGAGTTTCTCGAATTTCTCGATCTCTATCGCGAAGGCGGAGGGACGCTTGCACTCTGCCCTCCGGAACGTCCCGAAGAGGAGTTCGCAGGTCCTTCACACGAAGATGCCTCCGAAGAGCGGGACGCCGTGAAGCTGCTCACGGTTCACGCAGCGAAAGGACTCGAGTTTAAGAACGTCTTTGTTCTGAGGGTTGTCAGCCCTTCGTTTCCGACGAACTACAAGGAAACACTCTTTGAATTCCCGCGCGAATTGAGTCCTGGAAATTACCGCGTCGAAAAAGCCGACGACCAGATTCATCGTGAAGAAGAGCGACGGCTCTTTTATGTTGCAATTACACGCGCGCGTGACACGCTCACCCTCTACGGCAAAAAGCGTGCGAGCAAGAAGAAGGGAGCGGAGATTCCGCCGACTTATCTTCGGGAACTCGCTGACGACCAGGCCATCAAGCACGCAACTAGCGTCCGTGATCCCATTTCGGTCCAGCGTGAAGAAGTCACACTTGAAACGCCTGCGTGGGTCACGCTTGCTGCCGAGGCGGTTAGGGGCAAGATCGAGTTAAGCGCGTCGGCGATCGAGGCGTATGCGACTTGTCCCATGAAATTCGCGCTGCAGAAGCGCTGGCGTCTTCCAGAAGAGCCTTCCGCTGCACTGCAGTACGGCGCAGCAATGCATACCGCTTTGAAAGATTTCTACGAAGCGGCCTCGCGCGGAATCGATCGCACCGGCGACGAGACCATCGAAATCTTCCGACGAGAGTTCGAGCTGGCGAAGATCGATGAAGAACTCCAGCGAAAGCTCTATGAACGCCAGGGGGAAGAGCAACTGCGTCAATTTATCGCCCTCCGCGCTCTCGAACCCAAGCCGCAGGTGGTGTGTACTGAGAAGTCTATCCGCTTCACGATTGACGATATTGTGATCAATGGTCGCATTGATCGGATCGATTGTTTGGAAGGCGGCGGCGTTCTCGTACTTGATTACAAAACCGGCGCTCCGCGCAACACGCTCGATGCTGTGACCAGTATTCAACTCGGCCTATATTGGCTGGCAACAGAGCTCGAAGGTCATCGCGTCGAACGCGCTGCTTTCTACAACCTTGAGGACAACACGACAGCCGAGACGGAGAGCGTTAAGAAGGAGAAGATCTACGACAAAGTGATCGAGGTCGCCGAAGGCATTCGCAATGCCGACTTCGCCCCGAGGCCCGGCTTCCATTGCAGAAATTGCGGTTACCGGAGTTTGTGTCCAGCGACAGTGGAGACGGTGTTCGCGCCTGGGGAGAAAAAAGCGGCGCGGCTGGGCGTATAGGATTCATTGCGATCGTCTGGATCGCGAAACCGAACGCGGCGAACAGTGCACCGCGCTCTCCATAAGAGCAGCCGCAAACTACGCGGCTGCCCCACCGGCTACCGCCGGCGGTTCTGTCGTTCTCGCATGGCGGAAACTAAGCTGCTACAGCTCCATCAGCCCAAGGATCCAGCACAACCTTCGTGCAATGATCTTCCTTGTCCCGGAACATCTTGTAAGCCTCCGGCGCTTTTGAGAGCGGGAGGCGGTGGCTGATCACGACGGTTGGATCGATTTCACCTCTCTCGATTCGCTCCAGCAACGGACGCATGTAGCGCATCATGTGCGTCTGTCCCATTTTGAAAGTGAGACCTTTATTCATCGCTGCGCCGAACGGAATCTTGTCGAGGAATCCCCCGTAGACTCCCGGAACAGAAATGGTTCCCCCTTTTCGGCACGCCATGATGCATTGCCGCAGCACGTTGGGACGATCGGTTGCGAGCTTCATTGCCTGTTTGGCTCGATCAACCAGGAACGGAAGCGTGTGTCCGTAGGCCTCCATGCCAACGGCGTCCATGCATGAATCGGGGCCGCGATTACCGGTCATGTCTTTGAGAGTCTGCACGACGTCTTCGACCTGCTCGTAATTGATCGTTTCTGCACCGGCATCTTCAGCCAATCGCAGGCGTTCAGGAACCCGATCGATGGCAATCACCCGTCCCGCGCCCAGCATGAATGCGCTGCGGATCGCGAACTGACCCACGGGGCCACAGCCCCAAATCGCAACCGTGTCGCCCGGACGGATATTGCAGTTCTCCGCTCCCATATATCCGGTCGGCAAGATGTCTGAAAGGAAGACGACCTTCTCGTCCTCGAGCCCGTCAGGAACTTTGATTGGACCAACGTCCGCACACGGTACGCGCGCGTACTGTGCCTGTCCTCCGGCGTATCCGCCGAGCATGTGCGTGTAGCCAAATAGCCCAGAAGGTGAATAGCCCATCATTTTTTCGGCAATCCATGCGTTCGGATTGGTGTTATCGCAGAGCGACCATAGCTCCTGCTGGCAGAAGAAGCATTTGCCGCAGGCGATGGTGAACGGCACTACGACGCGGTCTCCGACTTTCAATTTTGCGCGATCCACTCCTGGTCCAACTTCGACGACTTCGCCCATAAACTCATGGCCGAGAATGTCACCTTGTTCCAAGGTAGGCATGTAGCCGTCGTAGAGATGCAGATC
>DATEMI010000428.1:0-5164 GCA_035275665.1 Terriglobales bacterium
TTCCGTGCAAGTAGCGGTGTTAAACGAGTTTTTACGGGGTGCGCTGCAACCGCATCTCAGGCGCGCGTTGGGATTTTCTGCAATTGCGATTCTGGTTTCTTTGGTCCTTGCAGCCGCCCTCTCCAGCCGCGCACTCCGTCCGCTCGAAGCGATCTCGCGTCGCCTCGATCAGATGACGGCGGGCGAGATCACCGCTCCTATTCCGCAAGAGCTCACGCGCCGAGACGAATACGGCAACGTCAGTTCCAAAATTGAACGCATCGGCCGGCAAATGCGCACCGTCAACGAAGTCTTTTCCGCGTTGCAGGAAAATGTCGATCAGATCATGGCCAACCTGCAGGACGGCGTCATGCTGTTCACGCAGGACGGCCGCGCCGTGCTGGTAAGCGCCTCGATCGAGACCTTTCTGGGGAAGCCGCGTTCAGAGATGCTGGGCAGCCACGCCGAACAAATTTTCTCTCGCCACACGCAGCTTGGCCGGGCAGTGCTCAATGCATTCACCGCTCATGAGCCGGTCGACATGATCGAAATCAGCGGCGATCATGGCAGTGGCGTTCAGGTTTCGCTCGACTTCATCGAAGAAGCCGGACAGCAACTCGGCGCGCTTCTGACCATGCGCGACAGCGAGTCGATGCGCAAGATCGAAGATGAGATCGAGGTCTCCCGTCGGCTGGCCAACATCGGCAAGCTGACTTCCGGCGTCGCCCACGAAGTAAAGAACCCGATCAACTCCATCGTTGTGCATTTGGAGATTCTCCGCAATAAACTCAAGGAGCCCGACGCCGATACGCAACGTCACATGGACGTAATCGGCAGCGAAATTCAGCGCCTCGACCGCGTAGTGCAAACGCTGGTTGATTTCACTCGCCCAGTCGAGCTCACGTTGTCAGAAGTCGATTTGCGAGGTGTCGTCGAACAGGTTGCGTTCGTCGCCCGTCCCGACTGCGAACGTCATGGTGTGCAAGTCGTCGCAGAGATCGGCGAGGAATCTCTGCCTGCGAAGATCGATTCCGATCTTTTCAAACAGGCACTGCTCAATATTGTGATCAACGGAGCACAAGCCATGGCTCAGGGCGGCACGTTAACCATCCGCGCCCACCGCCAGGACGGTGATGATGCGCAGATCGAAGTGCAGGACACGGGTCCAGGAATCCCGCCGGCGATTCGCGACAAGATCTTCAATCTCTATTTCACGACAAAAAAAAGCGGCAGCGGTATCGGGCTGGCCATGACATATCGCATTATGCAATTGCATAATGGATCCATACACTTCGATACGCGCGTAGGGGAAGGCACGATTTTTTATCTCACGCTGCCGCTGGCTCGCACCGAACCGCGGCAGCAGCCGAGTAATCTGGTAGCTCATTCATAAGCATGCAATCGTTCTCATACTCACGACTACTCGGCCTGATGCTGGCGATCTCCTTGCTGTTCGCCGGCGGGTGCAAAAAGAAGAAGCCGGCAGTTCCTCCGCCGCAATCACAAGCGCCCACGGTGACAAATCAGCAGCCTGAGCAGAAGCCGGAACAAACACAGCCGACTCAGCCGGCCACGCAGCCTCCGCAGGAGCAGCCTCCAGCTCAACAGCCCCAGGAGCAGCCCCAGACTCCGGAGAAACCATCGCCTTCGAAGCCAAAGCGCTCTGCTCGACGTCATCCTGCAACTTCGAACAGCACAGCCAAGAAGAACACGGCGCCTCCGACGGCCCCAGCGCCTACAACCTCAACCGCATCGGCGAAGCCTCCCGATGCGGACGTTGGACAGATATCTCCCAACATGTCGCAGAGTACGGCAGATCAGGACAAGCAAAGCACCACACAGTTGCTCGACGCTACCGAACAGAACTTGCGCGCTCTCACACGCACTCTCAGCAACGATGAACAAAATACCGTGTCACAGATTCGGAGCTACATCGTCCAATCGCGTTCAGCGTTAAAGGATCAAGACTTCGAGCGCGCGAAAAACTTGGCCCTCAAAGCACATCAACTCTCAGACGTGCTGCTCAGGCAATAACAGAACCGCCGCCGGTAGGCGGTGGGGGCGGAGGTGGCCGAATGGCCGACTCCGCGCACCTCCATATCGCGCACAGTGTCGTAACACGCAGCCGCATAAAGCACGGCTGCCCCATCGACTACCGCCGACGGTTCTGTCACTTCTGTCGCTCGGACTTTGGAGGCCGGTTAGTCGTCTGTTCTCGGCACATATCCACGGCGGTAATAGACCTGCAGCGGCAGAAAGCCGTTACTTCGGCTCACTCGCACGCGGATCTTGCGGAACTTGTGATTCTCCGTGGCTGGTGGCGGGCGATACCCAAGCACGTATTGATTGCGAAGCTCGCGACTGGCACGCGCGGCAGCCTCGGGAATGCCGGCGGGGTTATCGAGCGCAATTGTGCGCCCGCCGGTTGATTCAGTCACCTGAGTCAACCATTGCCGACCGAATCGCTGCTCCAACTTTTCTGTGAGCAGGATCGTCGGAGCGTCGCAGATATCGATGGCATAGATCTGGATATCAGACTCGCGCGCAATTTTCTTGATCTGCCGCAGGCTGTGGCGGCTGTTGTTATCGCCGCCGTCGGAGATCACCAACAGCGCCTTGCGCGAATAGTGCGCCTTTTTGAGCTTCGCCATTCCCATATAAATCGCATCGGCTAAAGCAGTATTGCCTTTCGGCTGCGCTGCTCCGAGAGACGCCTGAATTCGTTCAAACGACTGCGTAGTGTCAGCTAGCAGCTTCGGCTTGTCCGCAAACGTGATAACAAAATAGTCATCTGCCGGATTCGCGTTATTGAAGAACTCGGCGGCCGCCTCGCGCACGCTATCGATCTTGTTTCCCATGCTGCTGCTCAGATCGACCAGAATACCGACCGAGAGCGGCTCGTCCTCACTGCTGAAGTACTGGATCTTCTTCTCCGTGTCGCCCTCGAACAACTTGAAATTGTTTTCTGCGAGATCGACGACGGGATGGTTTTGCGTGTCAGTGACGGTGACCGGCACCAGCACCATCTCGACATCGATCTTCAGACGCTCAGCCGTAGGCATGCCGAACGTGGTTTTATGCGGTTCCGATTTGGGAACGATGTGCACATCATCCATCGATTGCGCCAGGGCAGCTCCACAGATGGACAGCACTGCAAGAAGAATCAGCAGAAACGAGAAGGATCTTGCGGCAGACAAACGGAACCACGAACGGCAGAAGACAGAACGACACAAATACATGGCCGATACCCAGGGTCGTGCTTGGAAATGTGTCGGGAATTATGCGCCGAAGAGGAGAAATTCGGAAGCAGTTTTTTCGCCTATTTTCTGCCATTTACAGCTGATCCGCCGCTTTGGCCTCTATTTCTCACAACGGAGTCACGGAGAACACTGAGATTTTTTGGGGTATGGCATCCCGAACCGCGGCTTTGGCGGTGAGGAATCCCTATGAACTTCCAGAGTGTGTCTCGTCGAGCTATTTACGTTTAATCCGCTTGGCTACATTGCAGACGGAACGAATCGCTTGAAGATTTTCGCTGCTTATAGGGATTCCTCACCGCGATACTGCCGCGGTTCGGAATGACATACCCAAAAAACCTCCGTGCCCTCCGTGGCTCCGTGGTGAAAATTGGGTTTAGCGTCTCGACTGCGAGACAGCGTAGAATAGTAGGTAGATATGAGCGAACAAGAGCGCTACCAGGAATCGCTGAAGATGCAGAACAACCGCCGCCGGGTGGAGGAGGTCAACTTCGGCGAGGATGTCCCCGAAGGCGTGCTTCTCACGTCGCTGGACAAGGTTGTGAACTGGATGCGCAAAAGCTCTATCTGGCCGATGACCTTCGGCCTGGCCTGCTGCGCGATCGAAATGATGTCGATGGGTGCATCTCGATTCGACATCGCCCGCTTCGGCGCCGAGGTCTTCCGTCCATCACCGCGTCAGGCTGATCTGATGATCATCGCCGGCCGCGTCTCGCAAAAAATGGCTCCCGTCATCCGCCGCCTCTATGAGCAGATGCCCGAACCCAAATGGGTCATCTCCATGGGCGCGTGCGCGACTTCGGGTGGCGTGTTCAACAACTATGCGCTGGTACAAGGCGTGAACCAGGTGATTCCCGTCGACATCTATGTCCCGGGCTGCCCGCCACGTCCGGAGCAGTTGATCTACGCAATCACGCTGCTGCAAGAAAAAATCATGAACGAGCGCGGCTCGTTCAAACGCGCGTTGAATCTGGCGTAGAGGTTTTTCTTGCGATGCAGAGGATGGGCTTTCATCGCCCCTCAATGCTCATCCTCAGCTTAGCTACCCCATCCTGAATCTGCCGCGGATTCGTGCCGCCATAGCCGAGAATCAAGCCCCCTCTCGCGGGTGGTCTCAAGTAGCAGCTTGATAATGGAGTGGCTGAAACACCCATTTCCGCCGCTCTTCTCGAAACCGCTACATCACTGATTCCAGACGGCAGCATCATGACAAGGTGCATGCCGGCTTCATCCCCAACTACCTCGACTTTGTCGCCGATCTGCATACGAATGGCTCTCACCAGCGATTTTCGGCGTTCCATATACAGCATGCGCATTCGACGTATATGGCGGGCGAAGTGTCCTTCGCGGATAAAATCCGCCAAGACCGATTGATACAGCGTTGCTGAAAAAACATCCGCAGCATCTCGGGCTGCCGAAAACGCAGATACGAGATCCTTGGGAATGACGACGTAACCGACGCGCAAAGCCGGAAACATGACCTTGCTGAACGTACCCACATAGATGACTCTCGAATAAGCATCGAGACCTTGCAGCGACGAAATAGGACGGCTGCCAAACCTGTATTCACTGTCGTAATCGTCCTCGATGATCCAGGCACCGGAACGCGCTGCCCAGTTGAGAAGAAGCATCCGACGCGTGGCGGTCATGGTCATGCCCAATGGATACTGGTGCGAAGGAGTGATATACACCGCTTGTGCCTTCTGCCTGCGCCGAATCATCTCTGCTACTTTCATGCCTTCATCGTCTACGGGAACCGGAACCAGCCTGGCGCCGGCGGAAATGAAAGCCTGTCGCGCGCTGGGATAACCGGGGTCTTCGATCCAGGCAGAACTCTTGGAATCCAGCAAAATCTGAGCGGCAAGCTGTAAGCCCTGCTGCGATCCGGTTGTGATCATGATGTGCGACGCATCACACCGCACACCGCG
>DATEMI010000429.1:0-7266 GCA_035275665.1 Terriglobales bacterium
GATGCATCCGCGAACAGACCTGCATCTTCCTTCGGTACTCCCACCGCCTGGGAGAGATCGACAATCAATTTTCTTAACAGATCTGCGGGAAAGCGTTTTTCCATAATGGTGTGCCAATCACAATCCGTGCGCCTTCAGTCCTGCTCGCTACGCGCTGCGAAACAGTTTTGTCAGGACGAATTCGCGATGACCAAGTGCTTCTGCGGCGGTGAACCTCCCGTTTGCGGTGCGTGCTACAACGTCAATGAGAGCGTCGCCAGCTTGGTCAAGAGTCATTTCGCCCTGCAGGATCGCGGAGACATCAAGGTCGATGTGCTCACGCATTGTCTTCACCGTCTTTGGATTTCCGGAGAGCTTAATGACTGGTTCGATTGGGTTGCCAATTACGTTTCCCTGACCCGTGGGAAAAAGATGCACCACCGCTCCCGACGCCGCCCAAAGTGTGACCGCCTCGGCGGCCGCACTCGAAGTATCCATAAACCAGAGCCCTGGACTTGAAGGCGCCTCTGCCGGCTTGAGACATCCGACAAACTTCGTCTTCTTCCCAAGCTTCTCTACATTGCCCAAAGCCTTTTCCTCGATCGTCGTCAATCCGCCAGCGATGTTGCCTTTGGTCGGTTGCGATTCAGATAGATCATCTTTCTTTTGCGAAAAAACGAGGTTCGAATAGTCGTTGAAGGCTGCCATGAATTGATTCCGCACGGCTTCATTGATGGCCTTGGAAGCGACAATATGTTCGGCGCCTGTAAGTTCGGTCGTTTCTCCGAATGAAGCCGTACCTTTGTTAGCGCAATGCTTGTCAATGAGATTGCCAACTGTCGGACAACTGGCGAGACCGGTAGTCGTGTCAGACTCACCGCATTTCACGCTGACATAGAGCTCGCTAAGATCGCACTCCGTACGCTGCAGCTCCGTAGCTTCCTGCAACATCTCTTTCGCACAATACGAGGCTTCAGCGATCGTCCGGATGTCCCCCTTACCTTCTATCGAGAAGCCGGCTACTGGCTTGCCGGTCTTGGCAATGCCATCGACGATGCGCTGTGTCCATCCCGACTCGATGCCGATCACAACTGCCGCCGCCACATTCGGATTGCTTCCGATTCCGATCATGGTGCGAAAGAAAAGCTCCAGATCCTCCCCAAACTGAAGCCGGCCGTAAGAGTGCGGCAACGCCAATGTGCCTTTCACATTGTTCGCGACGCCTTCACACGCCGCGTTTGAAATGTCATCTACGGGCAGAATCACGACGTGATTGCGCACTCCAACTCTTTCGTTTTTGCGGCGATATGCAAAAATCTTGCGTGATTTCACGATCAGGCCCACCTCTTGGTTTTCAGATTGTGAACATGTACATGCTGCCCCGCTTGGATCGGCGCGACTACCTTGCCAATATCGCAGCCATATTTCTTCAGTGTTTCTCCGACTTTGAAATCGCGACGCGCGAGTTTGTGTCCAAGGGGAATATCCTGTGTAGCCTTCAGCGCGATTTCTTTGTTGCCGACAAGATCCCGCCCTTTGCACTGAGTGCCTGCAGGAATATCGACTACCGCTACTGCGACGTCGTCTGAGGGATCGTGAACAAGAAAGTGAATCATGGGTTCTTCCTCTGCGTGTGAACTATCAACCTAAAAGCCTGAATCTCGTAAATGCCATTCGTCGCCGGACGCTAGATTCCTGAAATGGAAATGTGCTTTGTGTCCAGGAATTCCTCAAGACCTTCACTGCCTAACTCACGCCCCCAGCCACTCTGCTTGATACCGCCGAATGGACATTGGCTCGTCGAAGGCGCTCCGTCATTCACGCCGATGGTGCCGGCTTCCAGTCGCTCGGCGCAACGAAGGACACGTCCAACGTCGCGGGCCATCACATAAGCACTCAGTCCGTAGCACGACGCATTCGCGCGTTCGATACCTTCTTCTTCTGTATCAAAAGCGACAACCGGCGCGATTGGCGCAAACGTCTCTTCGCGCATGCATAGAGCTTCATCGCGCATTCCCTCGATCACTGTGGGCTCGAGGAAATATCCTTGAGTACCGGCCAGCCGCTTTCCGCCGCAGCGCACGATCCCGCCATGGCTCACGGCGTCTTCTACCTGATGGAGTGCCGAGCGCAACGCCGACTCTCCAATCAACGGACCCACGTCGATGCCGGGCTCAAGACCATCACCGACCTTCAGCTTACGAACCGCCGCAACAAATCTCTCCATGAACTCGGGATAAATTCTCTTCTGAACGTACACGCGATTCGCGGCAATACACGATTGTCCCGTGTTGCGGAATTTGGCGTTCACCGTTTCGCGCACCGCAGCATCGAGGTCACAATCGTCAAAGACCAGCACAGGCGCGTGCCCGCCAAGTTCTAAGGAGAGTGGCTTGATGGAATCGGCTGCTTTACGGATCAACTGCCGTCCCACTTCAGTCGATCCCGTGAAAGTTATTTTTCGACACAGGCTGCTATTCAGAAATTCATCGGCAATCATGACCGCATCGCCGATTACCAACTGGAACACGCCTCGCGGCACACCAGCTGCTTCCATGCATTCCGCGAATGCAACTGCGCAAAGTGGAGTCTTCTGCGCCGGCTTCAGGATCACGGGACAGCCTGCCGCCAGCGCCGGCGCAGCTTTGCGAACCGATAACACCAGTGGGAAATTCCAAGGAGCAATCGCCCCGACCGGGCCAATTGGCGTCTTTATTACTAAATGACGCTTACTTGATGATTGCTGCGGAACAGTTCTCCCATACGCTCGCTTCCCTTCTTCGGCAAACCATCGCAAATGGTCCTGCGCCATTGCGACTTCACCTTCGCTCTGAGCAAGAGGCTTACCATTCTCGAGCGTGATCGTGCGCGCAATCTCGCTATGCCGACGCTGCAGCTCGTCAGCCGCGCGGTTCAACACGGTTCCGCGTTCCCGCGCAGTCAGAGCCCGCCAGCCGGCGAATGCACCATCTGCAGCCTGGAGTGCTTCCTGAATCTGTTCCCGATTTACCGCACATACTCGTGCAAACGCCTGACCCGTAGCGGGATTCACTACCTCAATGTCATCGTTCGTGACAACCCATCGGCTGTTAATGTAAGCCTTAGCGAGTAAAGTTTCAGCTTCGGTGACAGATGAAAGCGAGCTCGTGGAACGGTTCATAGCTAGACCCAATTGGGAAGGAAAGTGCCCTCTTCTGCCTGCTTTTCGATTGCGCGGCGGGCATCACGGACGTGCTGCCGCGCCAGTCTTTCTGCCTCATCGGCCGAATTGGATTCGATCGCGTCCACAATGCGAAGGTGCTCGGCGTGAACGATCTTCGGATCGCGCGCGGCCCAAACCGCCATGCCAAGAATCCTGTAAGTCTCCGCAAGACGAATGAGAATCTTATTGCGCGACAAGCCGATGATACGGAGGTGAAAAGCGTGATCCGTCGAACCCATGCTCTGCACATCGTTCTTCTTGGAAAAGCGCAACACGTCGCCGGCCATCGCGCGCAGATCGGCAAGATCCGCTCGCCCGACGTGATCACAGGCTAATCTGGATGCTAAGCCTTCTAACACTTCACGCACTTCGTAAGCTTCACAAATGCGTGACGCATCCAGCTTTTCGACAAATACTCCCAGGCGGTCGATTGAATCTACGAGTCCAAGCCACTGTAATTCGAGTAACGACTCACGAACCGTACCCTGAGCGACTCCGAGTTCTTTGGCGAGACTCTGCTGGCTGAGACGATCGCCGGCTTTGCGTTCTCCCGAGAGAATTCGCCTCTGGATTTCGTCTCTTACGTCGTGTCTCGCAATGCGAGGCTCAACACTGACCCTCTGCCCTCTTCTGAGTGCCTGCATACTTGCTGCCTTGCCGTTTTGTTTCATCTTCTTATCCGCTTGATTAACGGTCATGCTACCCACTCGACTTTTAAAAGTCTGCTCAACCGGCGGAATGTCTCGGCACTATGCTCATTAAAAAGCAGAACGTGGTGAGGCATTCCGTTGTGAATCAGCTTGTCAAAGACTTGTGGAACATTCTTATCAGCTACTTCAACCAGCAATGAGTTTCCTGTCACTTTCCGTCGAGGAGATATAGCTTTGCCTTCAAATGCGGTCATAAAGTACTGATTGTCACAGTGCCATAGGCGCATGATCGTGGCGGGTTGACCGGTCTGGAGCGGAGCGTCGACGACAAGCGGCTTCAGGATATTGAAATGTCGCGCCAACGCAGGCCCGTTGCTGGCACCGGCGGCGTAACACATGTTGAGCGGAGCCATTCCGGGGTGCCATAGAAAAATCGTCGATTGATCGTGCTCGAGCCAATCAGTCAGGAATCCCGGACCGAGCTCGAGCGAGATTCCAATAAACTCCGCAATTGCCCCATCGACGTCGCCTTCCATCGAGACAGCTCTGCCCTCGGTCGTGAGCCGCGAGATCGCAAAATACGGCCACTGCCCGAGGACCTCCGGCAGTTCCGGCCAGCATTGAATCGAAAGCGCATTCAGGCTCTCTTCTTTCATCAAGTCGAGCATCGCCAGATAGCAGCGAGAGTTCACCGCCAGGTCTTCCTCCTGGACATCAAACAACGGCAGCGCCAGCTCTTTGACGATGCCGACATCCTCGCGAACTCTGCCGGCTTCAATCGCGTGGGTACGATCGATAAACTGCGGCAGGCTGAGCGAATGGAGCTGAATTCCCAGCGATCTCCGCAGCAGGAACGGATCCATGGCAAAATCCATGTAGCCGGGCGCGTGGCCGCCGATCATTCCCACTTTGGCACTTTTCAATTTCAGTACGGTACGCGAAAGACGGATGGCACACAGGAGTTCGCGGCGTACCGATTCCTCATCAGGGTCACCGTATACGAACTCAAAGGGATGCCCAGCCTGCCTAAAATTCGATGCCCACAGATGCTGTCCCACTAACGAACACGAGCTGACCTTGCCATCTCCAGGTCGTTCTGGCGTCGCCCACAATACGATTGGCCCCGGCCACTGCTGGGCAAGAGTGAGCGAGAGCTGACCATTTCCCATCGAGGGCTGGAGCATTACGAGCACATCACAACCTCGCTCGCGAATTTCGCGCAGGGCTTGCGCGAGCGATGCATCGTCTACGACGGCGGCATCTGGACCAATCGATTCCAGACCCAGTTCTTCCATCGCGGTGATTGCACGACGAGTCACCTCCCGATTCCAGTCCTGATCGAAACCCGGGCGCTTGCGCCCGAGGATCAGTACACCAACCGCTAACGATGTTGTCTTGCGCAATTCAAGCGTCTGCATAAAGCTCCCGGTCGCTCACGCAGGATTCGTACTCCAACAAATCTCCAATCAGAGGACGAACGTATTCGAGGAATTTACTGTTGACCGGCACATCGTCATCACAAAGCCAACTTTGGGGAATTGTTCGATCGGCGCAAGCGACCGACTCAAGCCCAATTAAATCGGAGGAAGGCTTGCTCCCTTTCTCCAGGGGCTTGAGTGCGATCATGATCGCGCGGTGTCCGGCGCGCAACGCGCGCACGCCCTCAGCACCGACAAACTCTGCATCTTCCAGGTCCTGCGTTGCGACGTGGATCATCGATGCTCTTCCGATTAGCCCAGGTTTCTCATCGCGGCAGCGGATCTTCAGCTCCCGGGTCACGATCTGCGCTAGAAAACGCGAAACGCCTCCCGGCAGTGGCCGCTTTAGCGCGTCGGCCTGCGAGCCCTCTTCGGTTTCATAGACTGCTCGCCCGGCTCGATCACGAATACCCTCGCAAATCACCACAATTGCCCACTGCTGGCGCCTGAGGACACCATCAAGGTCGGCGAGAAATTCATCTGTGTCGAAAGGAATCTCCGGTAGATAGATGAGATGTGGGGCATCGGCTGGATCACGCTTAGCCGCTGCAGAAGCCGCAGCCAACCATCCGACGCTCCTTCCCATGGTTTCAAAAATGGAAACCGGTTGCGGGAGAGAACGCACATCCATGCCCAGGTCACGCGTAGATTGCGCCACGTATCTCGCCGCGCTGGCATACCCAGGACAACGATCGGTGCCCAGAATATCGTTGTCGACCGTTTTGGGAATTCCAATCAGGCTGAGTTCATAGCCCTGATCACGACAGAACCGGCAGAGGCAGTGTGCGGCTCGCATCGTGCCATTGCCGCCAATGAACAAAACTTCGCTGATCGCAAGCTTCTCCAGGAAATTCAGAATGCTTGTTTGTTCTTGTGTAGAGGGCTTGACGCGAGAGGACCCCAGCGCTGCACCCGGCGTTCGTGCCAAGCGCCCTAACTGACTTGAACTTAGGCCCGACAAGTCAACCACTTTGCCTTGGATTAAGCCTTCCATTCCGTGCCGAGCCCCGAAAATCTTCTGCTTCCCGTTCGCGTAAGCCTCTCGCAATGCCCCCACGAGCGTTGCATTCACTACGGGAGTAGGGCCGCCTTCCTGCAAGATCAGCAGATTGCCCATATTTCCGGTTCTCCCGAGTTGTAGATCGGTCTATAAATGGCGCAGAGCGAATAGTGCGACGCTTCAAGAAAACTGGAAGATAGATCAGTCGATGAAGCAATCGATTATTATCGATCAATCCTCGGAGTGTCAACCACATTAGTTGCGGAAATGTCGACTCTGGGAGGTATTTAGGGACCACAGGGTCATTGTCCGCAAGAGTTCAATAATGGAACTGCGCCCATCAATGCCGCTTGGTTTCCCAGTTCGGCGGCTGCAACGCGGACGGTGCCCCATGGTGTCCAGGAGTGTCGCTCAACATAGCGTTGGATTGTGGGCACGATGAGTTTCGCGTTGCCCATGACTCCTCCGCCTATAACAATCTTCTCCGGGTCGTAAGCATGAATAAGACCGACCGCAAGGCTTGCCCAGACACGTAAGCATCGGTCGCGGATCGCGACCGCAACTTCGTCTCCTTCATCTGCCAATAAGAATAGAGTTTCAAAGTTGATCTGCTCAGCTCTGGAAAGCTGGCTCCGCGAAGCCCCAGGCCATTCTTTGACGACAAAAGGCAACGCCCACCCCGAAGCTTCGGCCTCGGCGCATCCGACGGCGCCGCAGGTGCATTTGCGGCCAGTAAACAAAATTGGAAGATGCCCGCCCAGACATCCTCCCTGAACGTGTTTGCCGCGAATTAACTCGCCGTTCATCATGGCGGCGCCGCCGATTCCCGTTCCCAACGTGATCATTACAACATCATTCATCCCGCGCGCCGCGCCCGCATGCCACTCACCCAGCAACGCCATGCGTGCATCATTCTCGATCAGGAATCTGAGCCCAAATTCCCGCTGGGACCAACTG
>DATEMI010000430.1:0-4873 GCA_035275665.1 Terriglobales bacterium
CTCCGTGATGCAGCACGGAGGCACTGACAATGCCATGGCCGAGTACATTGAGGCTGTCGTTCAGAAGAAAGAAGCGCGCCATCACATCGGAGAACCTGGATTCATGCAACCATCTCGCAGCATGGTTCACATCGGCGGCTAGCTGCATCTTCTCTTGCAGGCCGAAACACAATGGGCTAGTGCAACATTCCTCATCCGTGCTCCATCTCAACAAAGTACCCCTGTTTACTAATGAGTTATCGTGCCGACAAGCCGTATGGAAGGCGGAAAACCGATAAGCCATTGTCGGAGGAGAAACGTCGCCATCTACAAAGCATTCGTCGCGATGTGGACGATGATCCAACGGGCACGATTCGTCGTTATCTCCGCCTGGCTTCCAAAGCATTGGACGATGACCACGTTGCGCGCGAAGAGCACAGGGACCAAAGCTGGTTAGATATCCACAATCGAGATGCCGCTTGAAGAGAGCTGCTGTTCAAACCCATCTTTCAAACCGAAGAATCACCGCAGTTCGCCTTTCTCGGACAGACTCAGCTAGGGTTACTTTCTATACAACGGAGTAGCTGAGCAGCAGCATCTTTCATGATTCGGAGGTAAGCTGGTGCGGCTGCTGTGGTGCTCTCTGATTGCCGTTGGACTGCTCGTGTTTCAGGGATGTGGTGAACGTGGTCTCACCAGCAGTTCTCTGACTTCTCCAACCGCACCACTTTCTAATCCGTCTGCCTCTTCCGCGGCGCCGAGCGGTTCGTCGCCTGCTGATCTGAGCACCGCGAACGTTGTGACGGTGAGCGCCAGCGCGAAGAGCTCCGGGGTCGACATTGTCGTTGCGCCCGCTGCAGGCGCGGAAAACGCGGTCGCCCTCGGAACTATGGCCGACGGCTTCGCCGCAAATACCGGCGTTGTTGTTCATCAGGCAAGCACCGACACAGTTGTTCTCTTCGGCCCGGGGTTATCGGGAGCTATGCGAGTAAGTATTTCAGGTCCCCAAGACATCGGAGTAAGCAACATCCGCAGCATACAAGCCAAAGATGGAACGCCGGGCCTCGCGTTTGATGTGGTAGTCGGCGCGACTTCGACTTCGGGCGCAAGGACTGTTTACTTGAAAGCCAACAACAATGACATCACCGCCTTTGCCGGTGGTCTGGAAGTGCAGCCATGATACGCACGCTTCTTCTGCTCTCGGTCGTAGCCTCCTTCAGTCCATTGCATGCGACGACGGTGTTTCCGATGTCGGTCGAGCGCCTCACAGATGTATCGAGCGACGTGGTCGTCGCTCATGCGATTAAGAGCTGGTCTGCCTGGAACGCGCAACACACCATCATCGTCACCTACACGCAGTTCGCAGTGGACAATCGGCTGAAGGGAAGCGCCGGGGCTTTTGTAACAGTAAAGACGCCGGGCGGCAGCGCGGAAGGATACACGCAGCATGTTGCCGGAGTGCGGCCGTGGAGTGCCGGCGAGAGCTCCGTATTGTTCTTGCGGCCCTCTCAGAGTGGCGATGGATTGGTGGTATCCGGACTCATACAAGGGGATTTCCGCATTCGTCGTAACGCATCAGGAACTCTAGTCGCAGACAACGGACTTGAAGGTGGGAACGTTACCGCTGCTGCTCAAGACGTGCAGGAGTTCAATCCATCCAAGAAATCAATCAGTCCCTATTTGGGACGCCATATGAGTCTCAACGAGTTGCAGCAGCGTGTGCACAGCCGGGTACAGGCCGAGTGATGTTCAATTCCACAAATTGTCTTCGTTTTGCTCCATTTACATTTGCCCTCGTCATCGCGGGAGCGCTGTTGTTTCCGCGACCTGCAAAGTCCTACCTGTCGCAGTACGCCGGACCGACAGGAAGTGCCGCGCGGGTTCGCTGGGATTTTAGTGATTTTCCTGTGCAATGGAATCTCAATCCGATCACAGGCACAAACGTGAGCGGCGGCAATCTTCAGGACACCGTGACGGCGGCCTTTGCGACGTGGAGCACAGCTCCGAACACCGCACTCTCACTCAGTCGCGGCGCGGATTCGCAAATCTCATCTCCTGCTTTCGACGGTGTGAACCTGATCTGCTTCACGTGTTCTACGGACTTCAACTCTGATGGCACGCTCGCGGTTACCTTCACAACGACAGCCAATGGAGCCGGGGCCGATGACAAACACGGTGGTAAATCTCGCTTTGCAGGTCAGATTCTGGACGCCGATATTCTCTTTAATCCTGCAGTGACGTTCACTATGGATGGAAGCAGTGGAAGCGATCTGCAGACGGTTTTGACGCACGAAATCGGCCACTTTCTCGGGCTGGATCATTCAGCGGTGGTGAAAGCGATGATGTTTCCTTACGCTCCACCAATGGAAAGAACGCTCGGCTCAGATGATGTGGCCGCGATATCGACGCTGTATCCAAACCCGACTATCAACGTAGAAACGGGAACTATTTCGGGCAAAGTGACGATGACTGATGGATCTGCAGTCTTCGGCGCGCATGTCTTTGCCGATTCTGCGACCAACAGTGTTGGATATCCAGGTGCCGTGCGCAAGACCCCAATCGGCACACTCACAATGCCGGACGGGAGCTATGAAATTCAGGGAGTTCCACCCGACCGTTATACCGTTGCAGCCGAACCGTTGGATGGACCAGTAACCAACGCAGATGTGGCCAATTTCTCACCGGCAATGGGCAAGGCGACGGTCCAGACTAACTTCACCACACGCTGGCACTAGGCGGCTGAAAGCCGAAGAAAACGGCGAAGATCCCGCCAAAAGGCTCAGCAGCTCGCGGTAGAATCTACCGAGAGCCTTCTATGAGCCGCCGTACTCTGCTTACTCTTGTTTCCGTTTTTGTCCTTTCTATCTCTCTCGCCGCCGACACGGTGATCGAGGAGATCGTCGCTCGCGTAAACGACTCGATCGTTACCCGCTCCGACATGGTCAAGAGTCGAGAGGAGTTGCAGCAGGAACTACAGCAGCAGAACATTCCCGCGACCGATCTGCGCGCAAAAGAAAAAGAGAAAGACACACTGCGCGATCTGATCGACACGCAGCTACTGCTGCAGAAGGGTAAAGACCTGGGAATCACCGGCGATACAGAACTGGTAAAACGCCTCGATGAGCTTCGCAAACAGCTGAAGTTGGACACGCTGGAAGATCTGGAGAAAGAAGCCCAGAAGCAGGGCGTCTCTTTCGAGGACTACAAGCAAAGCATTCGTAACCAAATCATCACGCAACAAGTAATCCAGCACGAAGTTTCGCCCAAAATCCAGATCACCGAAAAAGAGGTTCAGGACTACTACAACCAGCACAAATCCGAACTGGAACAGCCCGAGGCCGTGGACCTTTCGGAAATTCTTGTCTCCACTGGCTCATCGAATGTAAACGTCGATCCCAACGCTCCACCAACGCCCGAGGATCCGGCGAAGGTAACCGCAGCGGAAGACAAGGCTAAGCAGTTGCTCGCCAGCATCAAAGGTGGAGCAAAGTTTGAAGATATCGCAAAAAAGTCTTCCGAAGGTCCAACTGCCGATCAGGGTGGCGAACTCGGGCTCTTCAAGCGCGGCATGTTGGCAAAAGAGCTGGAAGATTTGACTTTCGGGATGAAGCCCGGCTCTGTTTCTGACGTCATCCGCACGAGACAAGGCTTCGTGATCTTGAAAGTGAACGAGCACACGCAGGCGGGAATCGCGCCGTTGAAGCAGGTAGAGAACCGGATTCAGGAGGCCCTGTATTACGAAAAGCTGCAGCCGGCTCTGCGCAGCTATCTCAGTAAGCTGCGCGAAGATGCCTACATCGATATCAAAGCCGGATACACCGACACTGGCGCGAGTCCCAATCAGACAAAACCCATCTTCACCACTGCTGCCGACACCAATACGGGTAAGAAGCTTAAGAAGAAAAAGAAAATGGGGATATTGTGAGAGGCGATAGGCAGTAGGCGATGAGCGAAAATCTATAACGCCCCGTCAGAGAGCAGAGTTTTCAAATTTCTCGGTTCTCGCCTATTGCTTATCGCCTATTGCCTATTGCCTGCAGTGCAGTAGAATCGCTTCTCCGGTACTCGGCCCATGAAGCAGTTCTTCGTTAACGACGCCGCATCACACGAAAATCAGGTCATCACTTCTTACTTTCTCGTCTCCTCAAAGCAGATCAAGCCCAAGAAGAGTGGCGAAATTTATCTTTCGCTGACTCTCTGCGATCGCAGCGGCCAGATCGATGCCAAGATGTGGGACAACGTCGCCGATGCAGTCGATGCTTTTGAGCAGGACGACTTCGTCAAAGTTAAAGGTCTGATCAACAAGTACTCGAATCGTTTTCAGCTCACCATCCACAAGCTGCGCCGGATGGATGACGGCGAAGTCGATTACTGCGACTATCTGCCGAAAACAACCAAAGATGTTGACGAGCTGTGGCGAACCGTTGGCAGTTACGTCGCGAGTTTTCAAAATGCACAGTTGAAGCTTCTGCTCGAAGCCTTTATGGGCGATCCACAAATTGCAGAGGCCTACCGACAGGCGCCGGCAGCTAAGTCGCTGCATCATGCATTTATTGGCGGCCTGCTCGAGCACGTGGTTTCGCTGATGAAACTGTGCGACATGGTCGCGCCCCTGTATTCACAGATCAACCGAGACCTGCTGCTGACGGGCGCTTTCCTGCATGACATTGGAAAGATCTACGAGCTGAACTATCAGCGGTCGTTCTCATACACGACCAAGGGCCAACTCCTCGGACACATGATTATTGAGCTCGAAATGCTCCACGAGAAGATCGCGCTGGTGCCTGACTTTCCCGCCGAACTAAAAACCTTAATCGAGCACCTGATCATCAGCCACCATGGGAAGTACGAATTCGGCTCGCCAAAGCTGCCGATGTTTCCCGAGGCGCTCATG